>JANXYA010000009.1 GCA_025350345.1 Gammaproteobacteria bacterium | reverse complement strand
CCGAGAGCGCCGCGCGCGCGCGCCAGGCCTGGCGCAGTGAGGCGCCAAAATTGGCGTTGCTCGATGTGGGCTTACCCGACGGCAACGGCTTTGCGCTGGCGCGCGAGCTGCGCGCCGCCGCACCGCAGACCGCCATCATTTTTCTCACCGCGCACGGCAACCCGGAAGAGCGGGTGCGGGGCCTCGAGATTGGCGCCGACGATTACCTCACCAAGCCGTTTCATTTTCGCGAGCTGCTGCTGCGCATCCAGAACTGCCTGAAGCGCGCCCAGGACCTGGCCGAGCTCCCCGGCGAGATGCGCGGCGTGGTGCGCATCGGCCGCGCCCACGTGGATTTCGAGCGCTTCAGCGCCGAGGTGGACGGCGTCACTCATGCACTCACGCACAAGGAGTGCGCCGTGCTGCGGCTCCTCGCGAGCCGCGTCGGCAAGGCCGTCAGCCGCGATGAGATCCTGGACCGCGCCTGGTCGGCGGACGAGTTTCCGACCTCGCGCACCGTCGATAACTTCATCGTGCGCCTGCGCAAGCTCGTCGAGCCGGACCCGGACGAACCGCGCCTCATCCGCAGCATCCGCGGCGTGGGCTATCTGCTGACCGAGGTGCTGCGTGACTGAGAGCCTGCTGAGCGCGGCGCTGGCGAGGCGCAATACGCTGCGCCCACCGGTCTGGTTCATGCGCCAAGCAGGCCGCTATCACCGTCACTACCAGCGGCTGCGCGCGCGGCATGAGTTCATGGAGCTGTGCAAGCAGCCCGAGCTCGCCGCCCAGGTGACGATGGGCCCGATCGACGAATTCGGCTTCGATGCCGCGATCCTGTTCTCCGATCTGCTCTTTCCGCTCGAGGCCATGGGATTCGGCCTGCGCTACGAGCCCGGACCGAAGCTCGGCTGGTACCTGCGCGGTGCCGCCCAGCTGCCGCGCCTGCGCGGCGGGAGGGCTGCGGCCGCCGACATGGAATTCCAGGCCGAGGCGATCCGCCTGGTGCGCGGGTGCCTCGGGCCCGAGCGCGCGCTGATCGGATTCGTCGGCGCTCCATTCACGCTCTATGCCTACGCGGTCGCCGGGGCGCACGACGGGTTCACGCGCCAGAGCCTGCCCGGACTCGAGGATGGACTGTACGCCGGCTTCTGCGAGCGGCTGACGGAGCTGCTCGCGGGCAACATGGCGCTGCAGGCCCAGGCGGGCGCCGATTGCGTGGCGATCTTCGACACCGCCGCCGGCGCGCTGGATCCGGCGCACTTCGCGCGCCACGCGGCCGGCCCGCTCGCGCAGGTCGTGGCGCAGTTCCGCACCACCTGCCCGCACACGCCGCTGATCTACTACTCGCGCGACACCGGGCCCGATCACTGGCGCGCCCTCGAGCCGCTCGACATCCAGTGCCTGGGCGTGGACGGGCGGTGCGAGCTGGCGCCGACCTTAAGCGCGCAGACGCCGCGCTGGTCGCTGCAGGGAAATCTGAATCCGGGCTGGCTGCTGCTGCCGGCCGCCGAGCTGGAGGCGAAAGTGCGCGCGGTCTTCACCACGGTCGCAGCGCTCCCGGCGGCGGCGCGTGCGGCCTGGGTCTGCGGGCTGGGGCACGGCGTGCTGCAGCAGACACCCGAGGCCAACGTCAAGCTGGTGCTGCAGATCCAGCGGGAGGTGTTCGCATGAACACCGATGAGCTAAGGGCGCGGCTCGCCAAGTATGACGTGCCGGGCCCTCGCTACACGAGCTATCCGACGGTGCCGTACTGGGAGGACACCCCGCTCGAGAGGCAATGGCTCGAGCGCGTGGGTGCAGCGCTTGGCGGCAGCGCTCGGGCCGATCACGGTGCCGCGCTCTATGTCCACGTGCCGTTCTGCCGCGCCTTGTGCACCTTCTGCGGCTGCAATACGCGCGTGACGCGCACCCACGCGATCGTCGGGCCCTATGTGCAGGCGGTGCTGGCCGAATATGCCCTGTATCGCGAGCGTCTCGGCGTGGCACAACCCGAGGTCGGCGAAGTTCACCTCGGCGGTGGCACGCCAACCTTCCTCGATGAGGCGGAACTCGAGGAATTGATCGGCGGCCTGCTCAGCGCCTCGCGCCTGCGCTCCGACGCGGTGCTGTCCGTGGAAGTCGATCCGCGGGTCACGACCCTGGGGCAGCTCACTTTGCTGGCGGCGCACGGGTTCCGGCGCATCAGCCTGGGCGTGCAGGACTTCGATCCGAAGGTGCAGAACATCGTCAACCGCGTGCAGAGCGTCGCCCAGGTGCAGGCGGTGAGCGAGCAGGCGCGCGCGGCCGGATTCACCAGCGTGAATTTCGACCTGATCTACGGGCTGCCGCTGCAGACACCGGCCAGCATCGAAGGGACGATGGATGCGGTGTGCCGCCTGCGCCCCGATCGGATCGCCCTCTACGGCTACGCCCATGTGCCGTGGATCAAGCCCGGGCAGCGCCGCTTCACGGATTCCGACGTGCCCGAAGGGGCGGCGAAGCGTGCGCTCTATGAGCTCGGGCGTGAGCGCCTCGAGCAGGCGGGCTACCGGGAAATCGGCCTCGATCACTTCGCGCTGCCGTCCGACAGCCTGTGGCAGGCGGCCGAAGGCGGGAGCCTGCACCGCAATTTCATGGGCTACACCGATCGCTACACGCTGCCGCTCCTGGGGCTGGGCGTCTCGGCGATCGGTGATTCCGGCGATGGCTATGTGCAGAATGAAAAGGACCTGCAGCAGTACCACGAGCGCCTCGCACGCCATGAACTGCCGATCCACCGCGGGCACCTGCTCGATGGGGAGGATCTGGTGCTGCGCGGGCACGTGCTCAGATTGATGACGCGGATGGAGACGAACTGGAGCGGCCCGGGCTACACTCCGTTTCTCGACGATATCGGGGCGCGACTCGCGGAATTTGCCGCCGATGGGCTCGTCGAGCTTAGGCCCGACGGCTGCCGCGTCACCGCCGCGGGGCGCGGGTTTCTGCGCAACATCTGCATGGCCTTCGATGCGCGCCTGGCACGGCGCAGCCCCGAGCGGGCGCTGTTCAGCCGAACGGCTTGACGATCGCCAGGATCACGATCGGCACCACCAGCAGCAGCGCGCCCTCATTGAACCAGCGCAGCGCCCGCCCGCCAGGCACCGGGGCACCGGCGCGCACGCGCTGCACCAGCACGCGGCAGGCGAGGTGATAGCCGATCAGTCCCAGCACGAACAGCAGTTTCCAGCGCAGCCACTGGCCCGAGTAGGCGTAGGCCTGCCACAGCCACACGCCGAAGGCGAGTGCGATGAGCGCCATCAGCGTCATGAACCCGTACAGGCGCCCCGCCATGATCACGAGACGCCGCACGTCCTCACCCGCGGCACGCCCCTCCGCGTAGTGCACGAGGATGCGCGGCAGGTAGAAGATTCCGGCCAGCCAGGCCATGACCGCCAGCACGTGAAAGCTTTTGACCCAGAGCATGGAGCGCATTATCGCGACCCACGGCGCCGGGCGCCACGCTGGCGCGCCGCGGCACCAGGCCACGGGCCGGCGGGGCGCTGTTAGACTGGCGCGCGCATGGGAGCCTCTGAAGTTATTGATGCAGCGCCTGCAAAGCCGGCATGGTGGCTGCGCGCGCTCGGCCGGTTGCCGCTGCCGCTCATGTACGCGAAGGCCGCATTCGTGGCGTGGCTCCTGCGCGATGTGTTTCGCTATCGCGTGCGCGTCGTGCGCGAGAACCTGCGCGGTGCGCTGCCGGAGCTGGGGGAGGGCGCCCGGCGGCAGATCCTGCGCCGCCACTACCGCGCGCTGGCCGAGGTACTGTTCGAGCTGCCGCGCGTGGCGGTGATGTCCGCGGCGGAACTGCGCGAGCGGGTGCTCATGCCCGACATGCCCGCGCTGCACGCCGAACTGGCGCGCGGGCGGCCGGTGCTGGTCGTCACCGCGCACCAGTGCAACTGGGAGTGGCTCCTGCAGGCCCTGGCGCTCGATCTGGGCGTGCCATTCCTCGCCGCCTACAAGCCGCCGCACAATGCCAGCGCCGACCGGTTGATGCTGGCGCTGCGCGGCCGCTTTGGCGTGCGCATGGTGCCCGGCAAGCGATTGGTGCGTGAAGTCTTGCGCCACCGCGGCCAGCCGCACGCCATCGGCATGGTCGCCGATCAGATGCCCACCAGCAGCGCGGGGCGGGTCTGGCTGAAGTTCCTGGGTCGCGACACGGCATTTTTCCCCGGCCCGGCCGAGGTGGCGCGGCTGGGCGCCTACAGCGCCTATTTCCTGGCGCTGCGCAGACTGCGCCGCGGTTACTATGAAGTGCGCTTCGAGCCGCTGGCGGCGGCGGGCGACAATCTGGACGTGCCGACCTTCACCGCGCGCTATGCGGCCCGCCTCGAGGCCGAGATTCGCGCCTCGCCGGCCGACTGGGCCTGGACCCACCGGCGCTGGAAACTGCAGCCGCCCGCGGCGTCGGGCGTGCCGCCGGTGGAGTCTTCCGCGACGGGTGCCTAGAGCCTGACCGTGGCGGTGCCGAGCCCGGCAAAATAGGCGCTGACCGACTGCTCGGCCTGCACGTAGCGGAGCCCTGAGCAGCTGCCGGTCGTCACGATCTCCCCCGCGCGCAGCGCCCGGCCGTGCTCGTGGAGGTGATTGGCGAGCCAGA
Source organism: Gammaproteobacteria bacterium (assembly GCA_025350345.1). Taxonomy (GTDB): domain Bacteria; phylum Pseudomonadota; class Gammaproteobacteria; order Steroidobacterales; family Steroidobacteraceae; genus FEN-1191. Next base: position 5,082 of record JANXYA010000009.1, on the reverse strand, counting down.
GGACTGGCAGCAGCGGATCTCCCAGTGGATGGCCGCCGCGTCCCTGGAATGCTGGCTTGTCATCGACTCTGAGCTCGAGCGCCAGGTCGGCGAGTTGCAGTGTGCGCCAGGCGGGCTGGGAGGGCCCCAGGATGAGCAGCTCGTTCATGAAATTATCCGCGACGCGCTCCAGCTGCGTCACCGCCTCGAAATCGACGAAGCGGCTCACCACGACCTCGATGGCCGCATGCACGCTGGCGATCGCAGCGCCGAGCGCTTCGCGCTCGTAGCGCTTGCCACCGGGGAGCGGCGGCAGGTCCGCGCCGAGGCGAAACGCGATCTCCGCCTCGATGCCGAAGCGCGTGTTGTGGCGCGTCGGCAGGCGGCTGGGCAGCAGGTAGGCCGGGGCGTCCAGGAGCGAGTTCGCGGCGAGTGGCGCGCACAGGCCGCTCGAGGCATCGAACAGCGTCGCCTTCCAGCCTGCGACGCTCGTGCCCAGCTCCCGCAGCACCTCGAACTGTATGGCATAGGCGTCCGCCAGGCTCTGCGGCGCCAGCGTCGGCGGAAGTGCCGTGAGTCGCGGCGTGGCGCCCCGCCTGACGGCCAGCAGCAGCTGCGCGGCGGCGCCGATCGGGGCCGGAGCCGTGGCACTCATGGCGTCGCTCCCCGCGCAGCGCCGCGTTCGGCCTGGCGCGCTTCGAGAAAATGCGCCAGCTCGGCCACGCTGGGATGATCGAACAGATCGGTGATCTCGAGCAGGCCCGGCCAGCGCTGCTCGATGCGTTCGTGGATGCCCATCAGCTTCAGCGAACTCACGCCGATATCGAACAGGCTGTCGTTGGGGCCAAGGCGCCGGCCCTCGAGCGCGCTGTCACAGATCTCCTGCAGCTGCGCTTCGATGGCGCTGCCGCCATCGAGCCGCAGCCCCTGCTCGCCTGCGAGCGCGCGCAGCGCGGCGAGGTCCGCGTCATTCAGTCCGTCCAGGTACTCCTCCTCGAGCAGGTGCCGCTGCACCTTGCCGCTGGTGGTCTTCGGAATGCGGCGTACCGGCACCACGGCGCTGACCTCGAGTCCGGCGTGCACGGCGATGCGACGCGCCACCTGCTGCGCGATGGGCAGGAAATCCGCCAACTCGCCGCGGTGCAGGACGAACACGACGAGCTGGTCGGTGTCGGCGCCCGGCGCGCGCACTCCGCTGACGACCACCTTGCCCAGCTCGAGGCCGGGCAGGTCGAGCGTGAGGGCTTCCAGGTCGTGAGGGTAGTAATTCTGGCCGTTGACGAACACGATTTCCTTGTGCCGGCCGGTGATGTACAGCTCACCGGCGTGTATTGCCCCCAGATCGCCCGTGCGCAGCCACCCATCGGCGGTGTGCATCGCCGCGTTCGCCGCTGGCGCGTCCAGGTACCCGGCCGTGACGTTGGCGCCGCGGATCTGGATATGGCCCACGTGCTCGTCAGGGAGCGGCAGATCATCGTCGGCGGCGATGCGCAGTTCGCACTCGGGCACCGCGCCGCCCACGGCGAGGAGCGCCAGGGCGTCACGATCGCCGGGTTGCAGTATGACCACGTGCTGCCCGCTGCCGAGGCGATGGCGGTCGAAGTGGGTCGCGTGATACGGCTGGCCGAGCGGCGGAAAACTCACCGCGACGCTCGCTTCGGCCAGGCCGTAGACGGGAAACATGGCGTTGCGGGCCAGGCCTGCCCCGGCCATCCGATCCATGAACTCATCGCACAGCGCCAGGCTGATGGGCTCGGCGCCATTGAAGATCACGCGCACCGCGCGGAGGTCAAGGTCCCCGACCGGGCGCTCACCCAGCACCTTGAGGTAGTGGCGGTAGCCGAAGTTGGGCGAGCACAGGAGCGTTGCGCCGAGGCGCGCCGCCAGTTGCAGCCACAGCACGGGGCGGCGCACGAACAGCTCGGTCGCCATCTGGTGCACCGTGGAGCGATTGGCGATCTGGTAGATGTGAAAGCCCATCAGCCCCATGTCGTGCGTGAGGGGCATCCACGACAGGCTGACGTCCTGGTCGTTGAAGCCGGCCCCGGCAGTGGAACCGCGCAGGTTGGCGAGCAGGTTGGCGTGCGTGAGCACCACGCCCTTAGGCGCGCTGGTCGAACCGGAGGAGTATTGAATGAAGGCCACGTCCTCGCTCCGCACCGCGTGGGCACGACCCGCGCGCCCGATGTCGAGCAGATCGTCCGTGACGAACGCGCGCCGCTCGAGCCGCGCGTAGGCGTCCTGCAACTGCTCCTGTTCGGCGAAATTGCGGAGCCGTTCGCGCAGGCGGTTGTCCGTGTACAGGAACGGATCGCCGAGCTGGGCGGCGATGCGCAGCAGCTTGTGGCGATGCTCGTCGCTGATGCCCGGGGCCACGGGCACCGGCACGATGCCGCCGAGGATGGCGGCCCAGAACGCGTCGATGAACGCTTCGTTGCGGGTCAGGAACAGCAGCAGCCGGTCACCCGGGCGGGCGCCCAGGCGCTGCAGATGATGCAGGATTCCGAGGGCGCGCTCGTAGAGCTCGCCGTAACTGATGCTGTGCTCATCCTGCTCGCCATCGTGGTAGGTGATGGTGCGACGGGCGTGGCGGTGGGTCTGCAGCAGCTCGCTCAACGAATTGGCATTCATGCGTGTTCGGAACGGTTGACGCTGCCGGGCAAACCAAGGATTGTTAGGCGGATGAACCGCGTCATTCTAGCCTACTCGCAGCTGCAGGGGGCCCTGCCAACGGCGCAGCGCGAGCGGCTGCGCGCGCAGTTGCCCTACGCGCGCCGGCTCCGCCTGTCGGTGGATGCCCTGCGCCAGTCGCAGACCTTCCTCGGACTCGCGCTCGCCTGTCGATTGCTTGGTGGCGCGATCGGTGGGCCGGTGGAGCCATCCGCGTTGCGATTTGCGCGCACCGGCAAACCCTACCTGCCCGGTTGTCCGGATTTCAGCATCGCGCACGCAGGCGATTGGGTGCTGTGCGCGCTGGCGGCCGATGGCAACGTGGGAATCGATGCCGAGGAGAGCGCCAACGCGCGCCCCAGCGCGGCGACGCTCGCGATCTGGACGGCGAGAGAGGCGACGATCAAGGCCGCCGGTGCGACGCTGGCCGATGTGGCACGGGTGCAGATTCATGGGCGTCGCATCGGCTTTCGCGGCCGGCGCTGGTACTTGAGATCGCCACGCCTCGGCTCGCACCTGGTCGTGCGAGTGGTCACGGAGCAGCCGGCCACGGAGCTGGCGTTGCGCGCCGTGCCGGTCGCGGCGGCGCTGGCGGCATGACGCGCCCACCCGAGCCTGGCGATGGTGGGCTGCGCGGCGGGCTCTACGGCCAGATCGCCATCTCCGGCCAGCGCCTGGGCGCCGCTCGCCGTCTGGTCTACGCTCTTGCCGCTCCACTCCTGGCCGCCCTCATGCGCCTGTGGTGGCGCAGTTGCCGCGTCGTCGCGGTCAGCGGCGCAGAGCATCTGGACGCGGTGCTGGCGCGCTACCCCTCCTTCCTGCCGGTGTACTGGCATCAGCATCACCTGTTCTGCGGCCAATACCTGCTCTCGCAGCAGGCCAAGCGCAAGCTGCGCATCGGCTTCCTGATCAGTCCCTCGCGCGATGGCGAACTCGGCGCCGCGATCATGCGCCGGCTCGGCGGACAGGTCATACGCGGCTCCTCCACGCGCACTGGCGCGCTGGCGATGAAGGAGTATTTCCAGGCCCTGATGCGCGAGCAGGTCTCCCCGGTGCTGAATCCCGACGGGCCACGCGGCCCGCGTTTCGTGTGCAAGCCGGGCGCGGTGCTGCTGGCGCAGATGTCCGGCCGGCCCCTGCTGCCGCTGGCCTACGCCGCCTCGCGGGCCTGGCTCGTGCACTGGGACAAGTTCGTCCTGCCCTGGCCGTTCGCACGCGTGGCCATCGCGATAGGGCCGCCCTGCGAGGTGCCGCGCGGCACGGACGCGGCTGGCGTGGAGCGCATCCAGCGTGAGCTGGAGAGCCAGCTCCACGGGACTTTCCGGGCCGCCCGGCAGGCGCTGGAGGCCGCCTGACGGCTTTATTGTCTTTAATGGCACGCACTTAGCTTGCCTTCCTCGGGCAGTGTGGGAGAATCCAGCGCTAATTCAGAGGCTCCCTGATGGCGAAACCACCAATGCCCCGAATTCCCGAGCACTCGGCCTCCGACGTGCTCGCACCGCAGTTCTGGACCGGCCGGAGCGAGCGCCCGGCGCCCGGGCTGGACGTGGCCTGCACCAAGATTGCCGTCGACTTCCAGAACCTGCAGCGCGCGAACGCCGATGAGTGCATCAAACAGAGCCTGGCGATCCTGCGCGAGGCCACCTCCGCGGACGGCGCCTTCAGCGCCTTCCTGGGCGCCAGCGGCTCGCACATCGAATCGGTGATGGTGGCAGGCGGCCAGTTTGCCCAGCTGCACCCGGAGGGGCTCCGCGGCATGACGCTCGAGCGCCTGCCGTACCTGGCCGGGCGCACCGAACACCTGCGCCTGAGTGAATTTCGCGACACGGCGGCGCCGCGCCCCGACCAGAGCGCGGACGCGAACCTGCTCGCCGAGCTCTCGATCGGCGCGGCGCTCCTGGTGGCCTTCCGGATTCGCGGCAAGCCGGCCGGATTCCTCGGATTGCTGTTCGGCCTGCCGCGCGCCACCTTCGATGTGAACCTGCAGCTGCTGCTGAAATTGCTCGGCAGCAGCCTCGCGCTCGGGCTGGAGCGGGTGCGCCTGTCCCTCACGCTCGACCAGCTGGAAGCGCGCAGCCAGCTCGGGGAGCTGGCGGCCAACGACGGCCTGTGGGATTTCGACGTCGAGGCGCAGGAAACCTACTTCTCCCCGCGCTGGCGCGCGATGCTGGGCTACGACACCGTCGAGCTGCAAAGGAATTTCGACTGGCGCACGCTGGTGCACGTCGAGGATGCCCAGCGGGTGCAAAACGCGATTCGCGATCACGTCGCAGGCAAGACACCGATGTTCGAGAGCGTGCACCGCATGCACCACCGGAACGGTGAGTGGCGCTGGGTGCAGAGCCGCGCCAAGGCCACCGTCGATCCGCACGGCCGGCTGCTGCGCCTGGTCGGCGTCGAACTGGACATCACCGAGCGCCGGCTCTACGAGGA
>JANXYA010000132.1 GCA_025350345.1 Gammaproteobacteria bacterium | reverse complement strand
CCAAGGGCGGGAAAGGGGCCTGCAGCCACCACGGTGGCGTGCAGAAAGGCACCTCTAGCGCTGCCGCCAGCACCGCAGCGCCCAGCGCACCCGCGGCAGCAGCGGCAGCAGCGGCACCGGCACCGGCACCGGCAGCCAAGTCGTCCAGCAAGCCTGCGGCCAGTGCTTCATCGGCCAGCAGCAGCGCGGCGACGGCCAAGTGCAAGGACGGGACGATGTCCCATTCCAAGCACCACAGCGGTGCGTGCTCGCATCACGGCGGCGTGGCCGAGTGGCTCGATAAGTAATCGGGCGGCGAATGGGCCGGCGGTGGCCGGTCAGACGTCGAGGTTGGCCACCGACAGGGCGTTCTTCTCGATGAACTCGCGTCGCGGCTCGACCTGATCTCCCATGAGCGTGGTGAAGATCTCGTCGGCCGCGACCGCGTCGTCGATGCGCACCTGCATGAGCCGGCGGGTCTCGGGATTGATCGTCGTGTCCCAGAGCTGCTCGGGATTCATCTCCCCGAGGCCCTTGTAACGCTGGATCGCCTGGCCCTTGCGCGCCTGGTCGAACAGCCAGCGCATCGCCTCCTTGAACGATCCGACCTCGAGGCGTTCGTCGCCGCGCGCGACCACCGCCCCCTCGCCGATGAATCCGGCGAGCGTGCTGCCCAGTTCGGCGATGCGACGGTACTCGGCCGAATCGAAGAATTCTCGCGTGAGCAGCTTGTCGGTGATCGAGCCGTGCTGGGTGCGATGCACGATCACACGCGCCGTGTGCCCATCGGTCGCCGCGCGCACTTCGGCGCGGAAGCTGCGCTCCGAGTCGGCCGCGGCGTTCAGGCTTCTCACCAGCCCGGCACACCAGCTCTGCAGGAAGCCGGGGCGATCGAAATTCTCGAGCGTCACTTCGGGCTGGTAGATCAGCGCATCCAGCAACCGCTCGTCGTAGCGGCGCGCCCAGCGCTTGATAATGGCCTGGACTTCCATGTAGCGGCGGGCCAGCAGCTCGAGCCCCGAACCGCTGAGCGGCGCTGCGACCGCGCTCACCTGGAGTGAGGCGGCATCCAGGGCGCTGGACAGCAGTAGCGCGTTGAGCTCGTTCTCGTCCTTGACGTAGGTTTCCGTCTTGCCGCGCTTGACCTTGTAGAGCGGTGGCTGCGCGATGTAGATGTGACCGCGCTCGATGAGCAGCGGAATCTGCCGGTAGAAGAAAGTCAGGAGCAGCGTGCGGATGTGCGAGCCGTCGACATCCGCGTCCGTGTTGTGACAGCAAATACCGCCCATGCCCGCGACAAAATTCTCATCGCCTTCGACAGAGAAATCGTAGACATAGCCGTTGCTGGGAGTGACTTCCTCGATGGAGCGAATCGGCAGGCCCATCAGGTCGCCATCGAGGAGTGTGAAGCGCCTGTTGCTGCCCGCCTTGGTATCGGCGAGGCGCGCACGCACGCGATCGGCGCAGGCGTGGTCGCGCCAAACAGGTTCTAGGCGGATCAGATCCTCCGCCGCACTCACGGTCGTCGTCCAGTAGGGCAATTTGGTCTGGCAGGGCTTGCCGCGAATCTGGCGCACGACGCCGTCCGGCTGCCTTTCACTCTGCGAAGCCACGACGCCAAAGGAGCTCAGCAGGTACACCAGGCCGCTCGCGATTTCATACGACGTAGTCGTGAACGAGATCTTACCCTCGACGGCCGTGCCATCGCCCAGCAGGTAGCCGCGCAGAAATTGCAGCTTCATGGACGCGGGGGCGTTAAATACGATATCTGGAATGCGCTTGGTCGCGGAATCCACGTCTTCGAAGCCGAACACGTGCTGCCAGGCGAGCGCGGCGATGCGGTTGACGACTTTGACCTCCGCCGCACGCCCTGGGCTCTGGTAGTGGCTCGGCGCGAGGCCGAACAACTTGCGTAGCCGTTCGCTCATCTCGGTGGCAAATCGCTGGTTGCCTTTGCCGATCGTGAGGCGCACGCCATTGCGACTTGAACAGGAACCCTCGGCGAGATAGAAGCCCAGCAAGCCGAACAGCGACTCGTCGACCGCCAGAAAACGAGGCACGCCCCTGCCCGCATAGTGCTCCGGCGTCAGCTCTAGATCCTCGCGCTCCGCAAGCCACTCGATATCGGCGGCGTCCAGTGTCGCCAGCGAAACGTAGTCCTTAACCGCATTGCGGCCGGAGCCGCGATATTGCGATGCCCAGGTGCGCTCCAGGCGAGTTAAGCCCACCTTCACTCTGGGCATGACGGCCGCGAAATCGGCACCGACCGCGGCGAGGTAGGATTCAAAGTGTTCGACCGTTGGCCGCAGCTCGCCCTTCTCCCATCCATAGAAGGTAATGGGTTGCGAGATACCGATCGCGGCGCACAGCGCCTGGTTGGTGATGCCGCGGCTGCGGCGCCGAAGGGCCAGTTCCCGCCCCAGTTCGAGGGGGATAGCGACACGGGGTGAACTCAGTTGGGCGTTCGCAGCGTGCCGCGTGCTGACCTTGTGCCGGTACCAGTCTTCGACCGCGGGTCCCCGAACCCAGATCTGCTTTGCGGCAGCCGGTTCTGACCAGAGCCGCTGCAGCAGGTCAATTCGCTTCGGCGCGTCATCCGGAAGGCGCAGCGTCTTTGGCGCGACCAACTGATCGGTGGGCCGTAATTGATCGCCGCGCTTTAACTTCACGGCGCCATTGTCGTTGACGAATACGCTATGGCTGGCCGTGACCCGCACGTTGCGGCCATAGGCAGTACGGATCCGAAAGAGCTTGTCTTTCAGCGGATGACGAATGACGGCCTTGATCGGCCGGAAGCGTGTGCGTTGGTCCTCGAGGCCGAAGCAGAGCACGTCACCTAGCTCGGCGTTGCGCAGCTTTTCACTGTGGCCATCGGACTCCACCGCTCCGGTGGCAGCATGAGCGGCCAGGGCCTGATCGATGAACGGGCCGATGCGCACCATGCGCACGCCGCGCGCACTGTCACGCACGAAAACGTGATCGTCACCATCGACGCTCATGATGATCACGCGGTGATAGCGGAGCTTCGCGATGTCGAACTCATCACGGCCGATTCCGCAGCCCAGCGCCGTGATCAGCGTGCCGACCTCGGCCGAGGAAATCATCTTGTCTAAGCGCGCGCGCTCGACATTCAGGATCTTGCCCTTGAGCGGCAGGATCGCCTG
>JANXYA010000397.1 GCA_025350345.1 Gammaproteobacteria bacterium | reverse complement strand
TGCAGCGCACCGAGGTCGAGTTGCTGCGCACGCCGAATCTTGGCAAGAAATCTCTCACCGAGATCAAGGAAGTGCTGCAGAGCCACGGGCTGATGCTGGGCATGCGCCTCGATGGTTGGCCGCCGGCGGGACTCCGCCGTGACGAAGAGTCCGGACTGATCTGATCACCTGCGGCAGAGAAATTCATGCGTCATAAACTTTCCGGCCGGCAGCTCTCGCGCAACAGTCCGCACCGGCACGCGCTCATGCGCAACATGGCCGGCTCGCTCCTGCGCCACGAGACGATCCGCACTACCTTGCCGAAGGCCAAGGAACTGCGCCGCGTGGTCGAACCCCTGATCACGCTCGGCAAGAGCGATTCGGAGTCCAATCGCCGGTTGGCGTTTTCGCGCCTGCGTGACAGCGCCATCGTCAGCAAGCTGTTCGCTGACCTGGGGCCGCGCTTCCGCGCCCGTCCGGGTGGCTACACCCGCATACTGCGCATGATGCCGCGCCCGGGCGACTCGGCGCCGATGGCGCTGATGCAGCTGGTAGACCGGCCTGCTGCCGAGGCGGGACCGGCAGTGGTCGCCGAGGTGGCCGCCGAAGCCCAGCCACGCCGGGCACCAAAGGCGTCCAAAGCCGATACGGCAAAGGCCACGGCGACCAAGGCCACCATGGCGAAGCCCGCCACGGGCAAGGCCGGTGCGGCCAAGGCGCCCGCGGCGGAGGCAGCCGCCAGCGCGAAGCCGGCAAAGAAGGGCAAGAAAGCCGCGGCCAAGACCGCGGGCAAGAGCACCCCCAAGAAGAAGGGCACGAAGCCGTCCTGAGGCCCCGGGCGTCGGGGCGGGCCGCGGATCTTCCCGGGGGGGCCTGTACTTTGACAGAGGGAGAGAAACATGAGTTTTGCATCGGAATTCAAAGAATTTGCCATGAAGGGCCCAGTGGTCGACCTGGCAGTGGGTGTCATCATCGGCGCGGCATTTGGCAAGATTGTGGCCTCTTTGGTCGAAAACGTACTGATGCCGCCGATCGGCCTGCTCCTGGGAGGCGTCAACGTCGCTGACTGGGCCGCGAAGATCGGTGTGGGCCACGACGGCAAAGACGTCATGCTGAAATACGGCTCATTTTTGCAGTCCGTCATCGACTTCCTGATCATCGCGCTCGTCATTTTCATTGCCATTAAGGCTCTCAATAAGCTCAAGAAACCCGCTCCGGCCGCGGTCGCGCCAGCGCCACCGAGGCAGGAAGTGCTGCTCGAGGAGATCCGCAATCTCCTGGCAAAGCGCTGAAATACCGGCCCCGGGGGCCGTCCGAAGCGTTATTTTTCCGGCGACAGATTGAAATGCGCCGTGGCTACTATAGAATCGACGACCGCGATGGAATGTCGCGATCAAACTAGTTTGTTTGCCGCTATTAACTTCTGATTATCTGGGGATTCATCGATGAATATTAAGCTCGCTCTTGGCGCTGTTGTCGCAGCGCTCGCGCTGGTGGCCTGCAGCAACCAGGAAGCCCCGGCTCCGGCTGCTCCGGCCGCCGACGCCGCTGCTCCTGCCGCCGCTGCTCCGGCTGCTGACGCTGCTGCTCCGGCTGCCGACGCCGCTGCTCCGGCTGCTCCGGCTCCGGCTGCTCCGGCGAACTGATCCTACCGGGTCTGGCATGAAAGCCCGCGCAGGCCGAGAACCGGTCTGCACGGGCTTTCGTGTTTTATGGCATGGCGATCAGTGTCCGTGATACCAGAGGCTCGCGCGATGACCGACGGTGGATGGAATCGGTCTACCGCGACTACCTGAATGACCTGGCGCCGCTGGGCACCGGTCTATTTCCGGCCCTGCCGGAGTTCGGCCATCGCGAGCCCGACCAGTTCGCCAGCTGGTTCGCCGACTCCAGCGCGCAACTGCTCACCATACTCAAGGATGACAGTCCGGTAGGCTTTGCCATGGTGCGCAGTGGCCGCACGCAGCCTGATCGCGATGCGCTTGAGTTCTCCATGGCCGAATTCTTCATCGCCCGTCCCTGGCGCCGTCGCGGCGTGGGCCAGGAGGCGGTGCGCCTGATATTCGATCGTTTCTCCGGCCGTTGGCACATCAAGGAGTACCTGCGCAACCCGCAGGCCGTGGCGTTCTGGCGCCGCGTCGTCGCCGATTACACCGCCGGTCACTACCAGGAACGCGGCGAAAGCGGCGAGATGCACCAGTATTTCAATTCCGGCATCCGGCGCAATCGCTGAAGCACCCGGTCAGGCGCTGATGGCCGCCGCGCCGCCGCGCAGCGCGCGCGCGAGTGTCAGGGCCAGGTACTGCCCCGTGAGCGAATCCCGGTTGGCCGCCAACTGCTCGGGAGTGCCCTGCGCGATCACGCGGCCGCCGTTCTCGCCGCCGCCCGGACCCAGATCGATCACCCAGTCGGCTGTCTTGATGACGTCCAGATTGTGCTCGATGACCACCATGGTGTTGCCGGCGTCGACGAGCTGCTGGAGCACGCCGAGCAGTTGCGCGACGTCGTGGAAGTGGAGCCCCGTGGTGGGCTCATCGAGAATGTAGAGCGTGTGGCCCAGGCCGCGCTTGGCCAGTTCGCGCGCGAGCTTGATGCGCTGTGCCTCCCCGCCCGAGAGGGTCGTGGCGCTCTGTCCGAGGCGCACATACCCTAAGCCCACGGCGAGGAGAGTCCGCAGCCGGTTCGCGGCCGCCGGCACGCTGGCAAACAGCTGCGCGGCATCCTCGACGGTGAGCTCGAGCACCTCGTGGATGCTGTGGCCCCGATAGCGCACTTCGAGGGTCTCGCGGTTGTACCGCCGGCCGCGGCAGATGTCGCAGGGCACGTAGACATCGGGCAGAAAGTGCATTTCCACGCGCAGCACGCCGTCGCCCTGGCAGGCCTCGCAGCGGCCGCCGCGGACATTGAAACTGAAGCGGCCTGCGTCATAGCCGCGCGCGCGCGCCTCGGGCACCTGCGCAAACAGTTCCCGGATGGCGGTGAACAGGCCGGTGTAGGTGGCCGGGTTGGAACGCGGGGTGCGCCCGATCGGATCCTGGTCGATGTCGATCACGCGCTCGAAGCGCTCCAGCCCCGTAATCGCGCGGCACGGCGCGACGCCCTCGTAGCTGCCCTCGTTGAGACGCGCAGCGGCATGCCGGAACAGCGTGTCGTTGATCAGCGTGGACTTGCCCGATCCGGACACGCCCGTGATGCAGGTGAGCAGCCCGACCGGCAGCCGCACGTCGAGATTGCGCAGGTTGTTGCCGCTCGCGCCCTCGATGACTATCGCAGCGGCGCCGAATTTGCGACGCCGGCGGGGCACGGGGATCAGCTCCAGCCCGGCCAGGTACCGCCCGGTCAGGGAATCGGCGTTCGCGGCGATCTGCTCGGGCGTCCCCTCGGCGACGACCCGGCCGCCGTGAATGCCGGCGCCGGGCCCCAGGTCGACGACGTGGTCGGCGCCGCGGATGGCGTCTTCATCATGCTCCACGACTATGACGGTGTTGCCCAGATCCCGCAGCCGGCGCAAGGTCCCCAGCAACCGCGCATTGTCGTGCTGGTGCAGTCCGATCGAGGGTTCATCGAGTATGTACATCACGCCGGTGAGGCCCGAGCCCACCTGGCTGGCGAGCCGGATGCGCTGCGTTTCCCCGCCGGAGAGCGTGTCGGCGGCGCGATCGAGCCCAAGATAATCGAGGCCCACGTCGGCCAGAAAGCGCAATCGCTCCACGACGCCGCGCACGATGCGCTCGGCCACGGTGGCGCGCCAGCCCGACAGCTGCAGGGCGCTGAAGTGCGCCAGGGCCTGCCCGACGGTCAGGCGTGTCAGTTCCGCGATGTTGCGCCCGTCGATCAGCACGGCGCGCGCGGCGATGTTCAGGCGCGTGCCGGCGCACTCGGGGCAGGGACGGTGCCCGCGGTACTTGCCGAGCTCCTCGCGCACCGCGCCCGATTCGCTCTCGCGCCAGCGGCGCTCCATGTTGGGCATGATGCCCTCGAAGGCGTGCCGACGACGCTGCGCGCTGCCGCGCGCATCGCGGTAGCGGAATTCGATCTCGACGCCCTCGCTCCCGTACAGCAGCTGCGCGCGCACGCTGTCGGGTAGTTCCGCCCAGGGCGTGTCGACGTCGAACTGGTAGTGGCGCGCCAGTCCCTCCAGCAGCTGCGAATAATGCTTGTTATGCCGGTCCCAGCCGCGCACGGCGCCCGCGGCGAGCGACAGACGGGGCTGCGAGACGACGCGCTGTGGATCGAAGAACTCCTGCACGCCCAGGCCGTCGCAGCTGGCGCAGGCGCCGGCCGGGTTGTTGAAGGAAAACATGCGCGGCTCGAGTGCCGGCACCGCAAAGCCGCATTCCGGACAGGCGTGGCGGCTGGAGAACACCAGCGGCGCGAGTCCCGACTCCTCGCCGAAGACGACGCGCGCGGCGCCCTGGCTGAGCTTCAGCGCTGTCTCGAAGGACTCAGCCAGGCGCTGCGCCGCTTCGGGCCGGGCGCGAAAGCGATCCACCACGGCCTCGATCGTGTGCTTGCGACGGGCCGCGAGCGGCGGCACGTTTTCCAGCTCGTGCACCTGGCCATCGATGCGCACGCGCACGAATCCCTGCGCGGCGAGCTCGCCCAGGAGTTGCAGGTGTTCGCCCTTGCGATCGCTGACCAGCGGCGCCAGCAGCAGCGCGGCCTGATCCGCCCCTGCCTGCAGCACCTGATCGACCATCTGCCCGACGCTCTGGGCAGCCAGGTCGATGCCATGGTATGGGCAGCGCGGCAGCCCGGCACGCGCGAACAGCAGCCGCAGGTAATCGTAGATCTCGGTCACCGTACCCACCGTCGAGCGCGGGTTGTGCGAGCCGGCCTTCTGCTCGATCGCAATGGCCGGGGACAGGCCCTCGATGCTGTCGACGTCCGGCTTGTCCATCATCGACAGGAACTGGCGGGCGTAGGCGGACAGCGATTCGACGTAACGGCGCTGGCCTTCCGCGTACAGGGTATCGAAGGCGAGCGTGGACTTGCCCGAGCCCGACAGGCCGGTGAATACCGTGAGCTTGTCGCGCGGCAGGTCCAGGTCGATGCTGCGCAGATTGTGGGTGCGCGCACCGCGTACGCGGATGGTCTTCATGGGCTGGTCAGGGCGGAGTTGTTCAGGCACAGAGTTACGACCATTCTACACCGCCCCCCGGGGCGTCCAGACGGCCAAGCCGCTGCTCGTGGGCGGGCGGCAGCGGAGGCGCTGGGGCGGGGGGCTGCAGTCCGAAATGCGCTCTGGAGCGCTCCTAATGGGTCCCGGGCGGCGCCGGCAGGGCCCTTTGGTGCGCAACGCGACCGAAAGTGGGCCTGCCGGGGCCTCCAGCGGCGACTACAATAGGCCCCACGCAATCCTTAAGACCGCAAGAGGGTCCAGCCATGGCGCGCGGAGTCAACAAAGTCATTCTCATCGGCAACCTGGGCGCTGATCCGGAGACCCGCTCCATGCCTTCGGGCATGACGGTCGCGAACATCCGCATCGCGACCAGCGAGAGCTGGAAGGACAAACAGTCCGGGGAGCAGAAGGAGCGCACGGAGTGGCATCACGTCGCCCTGTTCGGGCGCCTCGGGGAGATCGCCGGCGAGTACCTGCGCAAGGGCTCCCAAGTGTACATCGAAGGCTCGCTCCGTACCCGCAAGTGGCAGGACAAGGAAGGGCGCGATCGCTATACGACCGAAGTCATCGCCAGCGACATGCAGATGATCGGTGGGCGCGCGGGCGCCGGTGGCGGTGGAGCGGGCGCGGGCGGCAGCACGGGCAATTTCGAGACGCGCGAGCGCGCGCCTGTGAGCGAGCCGGCGGGAGCCGGAGCGAGCGCCGAAGAGTTCGACGACGACATCCCATTCTGACCCATGGCAGGCCGCTACTACATCCGGACTTTCGGTTGCCAGATGAATGAGTACGATTCCGCCCGCATGGCGGACGTACTGCGCGAGGGCGCCGGATACGAGGCGAGCGCCGATCCGGCGCAGGCCGACCTGCTGCTGATGAACACCTGCTCGGTGCGCGAGAAGGCGCAGGATAAGGTCTATTCGCTGCTCGGGGAATGGCGTGCGCACAAGGAGCGACGTCCGGAGCTGATCATCGGGGTCGGTGGTTGTGTCGCCAGCCAGGAGGGCGAGGCGATCACGGCGCGCGCGCCCTTCGTCGACCTGGTGTTCGGACCGCAGACCATCCATCGCCTGCCGCAGATGCTGCGCGAGCTCCGCCAGCGGGGCCGCGCGGTCATCGACGTCAGCTTCCCCGAAATCGAGAAATTCGATCGCCTGCCCTCGCCACGCGCCGTGGGCGCGCGCGCGTACGTATCGGTCATGGAGGGGTGCAGCAAGTACTGCAGCTTCTGCGTCGTGCCCTATACGCGTGGCGATGAGGTCAGCCGCCCCATGTCCTCCGTGCTCGCCGAGCTGCGCTCGCTGGCCGCGCAGGGTGTGGCCGAGGTCACGCTGCTGGGCCAGAACGTCAACGCCTACGCCGGCGCTGATGGCGATGGCCGGGTGGCCGATCTGGCGACGCTCATCCATCGCACGGCGCGCATCCCGGGCATCGAGCGCATCCGTTTCACGACATCGCACCCGCTTGAGTTCAGCGACAGCCTGATCGAGGCCTACGCCAGCGTGCCGCAGCTGGCCAATCACCTGCACCTGCCGGTGCAAAGCGGCTCCGATCGCGTGCTCGCCCTGATGAAGCGCGGTTATACCGCACTGGAATACAAGGACCGGTTGCGACGGCTCCGTGCCGTGCGCCCCGGCGTCGCCATATCCACCGACATCATCGTTGGCTTTCCCGGGGAGACCGAGCGCGATTTCGAGGCGACCCTGGCGCTCATCGCCTCCGCCGGGCTCGATCAGTCCTTCTGTTTTCTCTACAGTCCGCGCCCCGGAACGCCCGCTGCCTCGCTCCCTGATGAAGTGACGCTCGAGGTCAAGCAGCAGCGGCTGGCGCGGCTCCAGGCGCAGCTCGATGCGCAGAGTCTTGAGATCAGCCGCACGCTGGTCGGCACGCTGCAGCGCGTGCTGGTCGAGCGCCACGCCAAGAAGGATTCCCGCGAGCTGGCCGGGCGCACGGAGTGCAACCGCTGGGTCAACTTCAGCGGCCCCGCCTCACTCCTGCAGCGCTTCGTCGACGTCGTGATCACCGAGGCCCGGCCCCACTCGCTCCGCGGGCAATTGCCGGCGCAGGCGGCGGCTGTGGGCGGCCATGGCGCGTATGCGCTGGCGAGGGCCTGAGTCTGCCGAACCCTACCGTCGCCATTGCCCGCGAGTTCCAGCTGGAGCCGGCCGACAATACCCGGCTCGCCAGCCTGTGCGGGCCGCTCGACGCCAATCTGCGGCTGCTGGAATCGCGGCTCGACGTGCAGATCCGCCGCCGCGGCCATGGCTTTCGCGTGCAGGGCCTGAGCGCCGAGGCGGCCGAGCGCGCGCTGCGTGAATTGCATCACCAGGCCTCCGGCGGTGCGGTCAGCCCGGAGCAGGTGCACCTGTGCATCGTCGAACTTACCGCGCCGCGCGCCGCGGAGCCCGGCGAGGGTGCCGCCGGGCCCCGCGATCCGCAGCTGGTGCGCACGCCGCGGCTCGTGATCCGCGCCCGCGGCGCACATCAGCACGCCTATCTGGCGAGCATCCGCACGAGCGACCTGACTTTTGGCATCGGCCCGGCCGGTACCGGCAAGACCTACCTGGCCGTGGCCTGCGCGGTCGAGGCGCTCACCTCCGAGCGGGTGCGCCGTCTGGTGCTGGTGCGCCCCGCCGTGGAAGCCGGTGAGCGCCTGGGCTTCCTGCCGGGCGATCTGGCGCAGAAAGTCGATCCCTACCTGCGGCCGATCTACGACGCGCTCTACGAGATGCTCGGTTTCGATCGCGTCGCACGCCTGATCGAGCGTGCCGTGATCGAAGTAGCGCCGCTCGCCTTCATGCGCGGACGCTCACTCAACGACTCGTTCATCATTCTCGATGAAGCGCAGAACACCACGGTCGAGCAGATGAAGATGTTCCTGACGCGCATCGGCTTTGGCTCGCGCACCGTCGTCACCGGCGACATCACCCAGACCGATCTGCCAGTCGGCCGGCTCTCCGGGCTCCGTCATTCGCTGCGCGTGTTGCGTGGCGTGGAGGGCGTGGCCTGCCAGTACTTCGATGCGGCCGATGTCGTCCGCCACCCCCTCGTGCAGCGCATCGTGCAGGCCTATGAGGCGCAGAGCGCCGCGGGCCAGGGCGCCGGCCGCGAGGACAGCGGCGACGGCGCTCGCGGTGAGCCGCATGCCTAGGCAGCGCCCGCCCGCCATCGCCTCCGGTGTGACCGTACACCTGCGCCGTGCCACCAGGCGCGGCTGGATGCCGGGCGTTGCAGCGCTGGAACGCTGGACCACCCTGGCGTTGGGGCGGCGCGGGCGCGGTGGCGAGCTCTCGGTCCTGCTCGTGGGTCCGGCCCGCAGCCGGAGCCTCAATCGCCGCTACCGTGGCCGCGATCGCTCCACCAATGTGTTGTCCTTCCCGGCCGCAGGGCGCCCGGCCGGGCAGCGCCACGCCCTTGGGGATCTGGTGATCTGCCCACAACTGCTGCGGCGCGAAGCCCGTTCCCAGGGCAAGGCCGTGCGCGCACATTGGATGCACCTGGTCATCCATGGCACCCTGCATCTGATCGGCTACGATCACCAGCGACCGGCCGAGGCGCAGCGCATGGAGCGGCGCGAGGCGCGCCTGCTGCGCTCATTGGGCGTCGCAGATCCCTACCGGAGCATCTGAAGGTGGCGAAGGCGAAGGCCAAGGGCAAGGGGAGCGGTGGCTGGCGCGGGCGACTGACGCGCACGCTGGCCGGCGGGCTCACCGAGCGCGCTCAGCTGGTCGAGCTGTTGCGCGAGGCCACCAAGCGCGGCCTGGTCGATACCGACGCCATGGCGATGGTCGAGGGCGCGCTGACCATGGCCGAGCTGCAGGCGCGCGACCTGATGGTGCCGCGCGCCGAGATGGTCTGCATCCGCCGCGACGACCCGCTCTCGCGCATCCTGCCGGCGGTCATCGAGTCGGGGCACTCGCGCTTTCCGGTGGTCGACGGCGATCGCGACGACGTCGTGGGCATCCTGCTCGCGAAGGACCTGCTGCGCGCCGCCGGCGCCAAGGCTGCCGCGAAGTTCGACATGCGCGAATTCCTGCGGCCCGCGGTGTTCGTGCCGGAAGCCAAGCGCCTGGACGTCCTGCTCAAGGAATTCCGCGGCAACCGCAATCACATGGCGATCGTGGTCGACGAATATGGTGGCGTCGCCGGGCTGATCACCATCGAGGACGTGATTGAGCAGATCATCGGCGAGATCGACGATGAATTCGATGTCGAAGATGACCAGAACATCCGCGCGGACGGCGAACGCCGCTTCGTGGTGCGTGGCGCGACGCGCATCGCGGAATTCAACGAGCACTTTGCCACCAGCTTCAGCGACCTCGAGTTCGACACCGTGGCGGGTCTGGTCATGCAGCAGCTCGGCCGCGTACCACGGCGCGGGGAGACGGTGAGCATCGGCGCCTTCGAGTTTCGCGTGCTGCGGACCGATCGGCGCCGCATCGACAGCCTGCACGTCACACCGGTCCGCGTCGCGACCGCGGCATCGTGAGAACCCAGCGCCGCGCGCTGCTCGCGCCGTGGCGGCCGTGCGCCGCGGCCCTGGCGGCGGGCGCACTGCTCCCCCTGGCCTTCGCGCCCTTCAATCTCTGGCCCCTGGCGATCGCCTGTCCGGCGGCCCTGATGCTGCTGTGGCAGCAGCGGGCGCCACGGCTCGCTGCGGCCCTGGGCTATTGCTTTGGCGCGGGCTATTTCGGGGCCGGCACGTGGTGGTTGTATATCTCGATCCACGACCATGGGCCTGCGCCCATGTGGCTCAGCCTGGCGCTGGTGCTGCTGGTCGTGGCCTACATGGCCAGCTTTTACGGCCTGCTGGGCTGGCTTACGGCGCGATTCCTGCCCGCCGCGGGCCCGTGGCGCCAGTACGCCGGGCTGCCCGCCGCGTGGCTGCTGATGGAGTGGCTGCGCGGCTGGGTCCTGTCCGGCTTTCCCTGGCTGTCGCTCGGCTACTCGCAGACCGATACCTGGCTGGCTGCCTACGCGCCCGTCGTCGGCGTCTATGGCCTTTCTGCGCTCCTGCTGCTGCAGGGGGGGGGCCTGCTGGCGTTGTGGCAGGGGCGCGGTCGGGCGCGCCTGGCCGCCCTGGCTCTCGGCGCGCTCATCTGGGGTGGCGCCTGGCTGCTGGGGCGCGAGGCCTGGACACAGCCCTACGGTGCGCCGGTAACCGTCGCCGTGCTCCAGGGTGCGATCCCCCAGGATGAGAAATGGCAGCTGAACAATCGCGAGCCCACGATGGCGCTGTACCGTTCGCTGAACGAGCAGGCCCTGGGTGCGCGCCTGATCGTCTGGCCGGAGGCGGCGATACCGGAGCTGGCCAATGAGATTCCCCGCTACCTGGCCGATATCCAGGTCAGCTCGCGCTCCCACGGGAGCGATGTGGTGATGGGTGCCTTGCGCCTGGCGGACAACGGCGAGGACGTCTACAACTCGATACTCGCGCTGACGCAGAACGTGGTGTTTTATGACAAACGGCACCTGGTGCCGTTCGCCGAGTACTTCCCCGTACCACCCTTTGTACGCAGCTGGCTGCGATTCATGAGCCTGCCGTATTCGGATTTTACCAGCGGGTCGGCACTGCAGGGACCGCTCCTGGCGAGCGGCCTGCGCCTCGCCCCCTCGATCTGCTACGAGGACGCCTTCGGCAGCGCACAGCTGTCCCTGGACGCCCGCTCGGACCTGCTGGTCAACGTCACCAACGATGCCTGGTTCGGGCGTTCCCCGGCGCGTTACCAGCACCTGCAGATCGCCCGCATGCGGGCGATCGAAGCCGGGCGCTACCTGGTGCGGGCCGGGAACGATGGGGTGTCGGCAATCATCGGGCCTGAGGGGCAGTTGGTGGCCGTGGCCCCGGAGTATCGATCCGCGGTGCTGCGCGGAACCGTCGTGGCGCGCCGCGGTCTATCCCCGTACCTGAAGCTCGGCAACTGGCCGGTGCTGCTGCTGGGTCTGGCCGCGCTGGCGCTGGCCGCCTGGAAGCGGTCCAGCTGAACCTGCAGCAATAACCGGGGCCCCCTTAAGGGCCGGGGTATCATCCCCGCGGTTGCCGAGTCCTTGAGTCCTTTGTTGGCCCTAGCAAAGCTGGAGCAAGTCATCGATGTCCAAATATGTTGCCTCTCACCGCCTGGTGGGCATTGTCCTGATCACTACCCTGATGACGGCCTGTGCGCCGCAGTCCTCCACCGCGGCGCCCGCGGCGCCCGCGGCTGCGCCAGCGGCCGAGTCCTCGCCGCCCGGGGGCGCCCCGGCGACGCCGCTGGTCCGGGGCCTGCCCAATTTCGCCGACCTCGTTGAGGCGGTCGGCCCGGCCGTGGTCAACGTCACGGTCATCGAGAAGCGGCAGCGCAATCCGGCGCGCGGCTCGGGCAATCCGTTCTCGGATGACAACAACGATCCGTTCGGCGATTTCTTCCGCCAGTTCCAGAACCAGCCCCGCGACAACACGCCGGAAGAAGGCGTGGGATCGGGCTTCATCGTCAGCTCGGATGGGTACATCCTCACCAACACGCACGTGGTCGAAAACGCCACCCGCGTGACCGTGCGGCTCACCGACCGGCGTGAATTCCAGGCCAAGGTGGTCGGGAGCGATGACAAGTCGGATGTCGCGCTGCTGAAGATCGACGCGAAGAACCTGCCCATCGTGAAGATCGGCGATCCCAGCCGGCTGCGGCCGGGCGAGTGGGTGGTCGCCATCGGCTCGCCCTTCAATTTCCAGAACAGCGTCACCGCTGGCATCGTCAGCGCGATCGGTCGCGAAGTGCGCGGCGGTTCGGCCTACAACTACGTCAATTTCATCCAGACCGACGCCCCCGTGAATCCCGGCAATTCGGGCGGGCCGTTGTTCAACATGAATGGCGAAGTGGTCGGCATCAATTCGCAGATCTACAGCAATACGGGCAGCTATGCCGGGCTGTCCTTCGCGATTCCCATCGACATCGCCAACAACGTGCGCGCGCAGCTGGCCGCTACCGGGCACGTCACGCGCGGCCGCATCGGCGTGAGCATCCAGCAGGTGACGGCGGCACTGGCCGACAGTTTCGGGCTCGATCGACCGCGCGGTGCTGCCGTGAGTTCGGTCGACAGCGGCGGACCGGCCGACAAGGCGGGCCTGAAGCCCGAGGACATCATCCTCAGCGTCAATGGCCGCAAGATCGAACAGTCCTCGGAACTCCCGGCGCTCATCGCCGGCATCCGGCCTGGCGCCAGCGCCGATCTGGAGATCTGGCGGGGCAAGGGTACGAAGCACGTCAGCGTGGTCGTCGAGGAGCTCAAGGACAAGGCGAGCGTCGCGCGCTCCGGCGGGCGCGGCGGGAGCAGCGACAAGCTCGACTCCCTGGGCCTGAGCGTGCGCGAGCTCAGCGCCGCCGAGCGCAGCCAGCTGCACACTGGCGGGAGCGTCGTGATCACGGAGACGGACGGGCCTTCGGCGGAAGCGGGTCTGCGCGCCGGCGAAGTCATCCTCGGCGCGAACCGCAAGAGCGTGGGTTCGGTGGCCGAGCTGCGCGACGCGGTGCGTGACGCCGGCCGCTCGATTGTCCTGCTGGTGCAAAGCTACGATGCTTCGCAGGGCAACAGCCAGCAGCGCATCGTCACCGTCCAGGTGGAGTAGCGCGCCGCAGGCACTGCAGCGCGCCGAAGCCCGCGGTGGGCTGGGCCCTGGTGTATTCTTAAGGGTCCAACCCCTGACCAGAGTCGCGCCCGCCCCGCCCATGCAAGAACGCTATGATCCGGCCGCCGTTGAGCGCGCCGCGCAGCAGTTTTGGTCCGCGAATGCCAGCTTTGCCGCGCGCGAGAGCGCCGGCCGCGGCAAGTACTACTGTCTGTCGATGTTTCCCTATCCATCGGGCCGGTTGCACATGGGGCACGTGCGCAACTACGCCATCGGCGACGTGCTGGCCCGCTTCATGCGCATGCAGGGACTGAACGTGCTGCAGCCCATGGGCTGGGACGCCTTCGGGCTGCCGGCGGAGAATGCCGCCATCGCCAATGGCGTGCCGCCGGCGCGCTGGACGCGCGAGAACATTGCCTACATGAAGCAGCAGCTCCAGGCGCTGGGCTTCGCGCTCGACTGGAGCCGCGAGATCGCCACTTGCGATCCGGGGTACTACCGCTGGAATCAGTGGCTGTTCCTGCGCATGCGTGAGCGCGGCATCGCCTACCGCAAGACCGGCATCGTCAACTGGGACCCGCTCGATCAGACGGTGCTCGCGAACGAGCAGGTGATCG
>JANXYA010000128.1 GCA_025350345.1 Gammaproteobacteria bacterium | reverse complement strand
TTTTCCCTCCAACATCCAGGGCATGCCCACCTGGTACGAGATCCGCGTGACGCGCGACGCGCATCGGGCGCGCAGCGGCCAGGTCGACATCATGGTGGCACTCAACGCCGAGACCTACGCGCGCGACCTGCAGGAAGTGGTCTCCGGCGGCTATTTCCTCTACGACTCCACCTGGCCGCGCGCCGCGCTGATGAAGCGCGACGACATCACGGTGCTGGGCGTGCCGTTCGCGCGCTTGTGCAACGAGAATTTCCAGGGCGTGCGCACGCGCATCCTGCTGAAGAACATCTGCTACGCCGGCGCCCTGGCGGCGCTGTGCGACATCGACCTGGACGTGATCCGCAGCCTGCTCGCCGAGACCTACGCGAAGAAGCCGAAGCTGGTGGATTCCAACATGCAGGCGATCCAGCTCGGCTACGACTACGCGCGCGCGAACCTGCCCTGCCCGCTGCCACTGCGCATCGAGAAGATGGACGCGACGCGCGGCCACATCATCATCGATGGCAACACCGCCGCGGGCCTGGGCTGCATCTACGCCGGCGCGACCGTGGGCGCCTGGTACCCGATCACGCCCTCGACCTCGCTGATGGACGCCTTCAAGATGTTCGGCGATCGCCTGCGCACCGATCCGGCGAGCGGGCGCAAGAACTACATCATGATCCAGGCCGAGGACGAGCTGGCCTCGATCGGCATGGTCATCGGCGCCAACTGGAACGGCGCGCGCGCTTTTACCGCCACATCGGGGCCCGGACTATCGCTGATGCAGGAATTCCTCGGCCTCGCCTACTACACCGAGACGCCGACGGTGCTCTTCGACGTGCAGCGCGTCGGACCGTCCACCGGCATGCCGACCCGCACGCAGCAGGGCGACCTGCGCTCGGCCGCCTACGCCTCGCACGGCGACACGCGCCAGGTGTGCCTGTATCCGGCCAATCCCGAGGAGTGCTTTGAGTTTGCCGTGAAGTCCTTCGACCTGGCGGACCGGCTGCAGACCCCGGTGCTGGTGCTCTCCGATATCGACATCGGCATGAACGACTGGATGTGCCCCGAGTTCAAGTGGGACGAGAGCTACGTCCCCGATCGCGGCAAGGTGCTCGATGCGGAGCAGCTCGCTGGGATCGACAAGTTCTGGCGCTACTACGATCACGACAACGACGGCATCCCGCAGCGTACGATCCCCGGCGTGAGTTCGCGCGGCGCCTACTTCGCGCGCGGCTCGGGCCACAACCAGTACGGCGGCTACACCGAGGATTCGCGCGATTACCAGCTGGTGCTCGACCGGCTGCGCAAGAAATGGCTGACCGCCGCGCGCCTGGTGCCCGCTGCCCTCATTGAGGCGGCCGGCAACGAGCTCGGCATCGTCACGGTGGGGAGCGGCGATGCGCCGGTGCGCGAGGCCATCACACGCCTGCGCACCCAGGGCGTGCACCTCGATTACATGCGCGTGCGCGGCTTTCCCTTCGGCGAGGAGGTCGAGCGCTTCCTCGGTGAGCACAAGGTGAATTTCATCGTGGAACAGAATCGCGACGCGCAGTTGCGCGGGCTCCTGACGCTCGAGACCGGAGCGGAGAAGAGCCGCCTGCGCTCCATCCTGCACTACAACGGCATGCCGCTGGCGGCTGGCTACGTGGTGGATGGGGTGATGGCCGCCGTCCAGGACCAGGCGCGTCCCGCGGCCCAGCTGGTGCGCCAATGAGCTTCATGAGCAAGCCCAAGGTCGCTCACCCCGACCTGCCCAAGAATGCCCTGGGGATGACGCGCCGCAATTACGAGGGCGCGAATTCCACGCTGTGCGCGGGCTGCGGCCATGATTCGATCACGGCCGCGATCATCGAGGCCTGCTGGGCCAACGCGATCGAGCCGCGCAACCTGGTGAAGCTCTCCGGCATCGGCTGCTCCTCCAAGACCACGGCTTACTTCGTCGGCGGCGCGCACGGCTTCAACTCGGTGCACGGCCGCATGCCCTCGGTCGCCACCGGCGCCAATGCCGCCAATCGGACGCTGTACTACCTCGGCGTTTCGGGCGACGGCGATACGCTCTCGATCGGCATCGGGCAGTTCATACACGCGATCCGCCGCAACCTGAACATGGTGTACATCATCGAGAACAACGGGGTGTACGGCCTGACCAAGGGCCAGTTCTCCGCCTCCGCGGACGTGGGGTCCACGGCCAAGAAGGGCGAAGTGAACAACCAGGCGCCGATCGATCCGGTGCAGCTGGCGCTCACCCTGGG
>JANXYA010000394.1 GCA_025350345.1 Gammaproteobacteria bacterium | reverse complement strand
CAGCAAGGTCACGTGGGCGGCGCTGGCCAGACCTGTCATGGCGACCCAGCAGAGCAGTGCGGCGGCGGCGACGGTCCATCGTTTCATACGCAATGCCAATGATCGCGCGGGGCTGGCAGTCAATGCGGTAACAAAGCGGTTATCTTGTTGTCACCTGAATGGCCCGCAGTACTATCGAGGCATGAGCGAATGCCCCGTCCCACACCGCCCTCGGCCGCTTGCATGACTGAGACGCTCCGTGACAACGCCGCCCGTTCCCGCTTCGAGCTGGAGATCGCAGGGGGACCCGCCTTCATCACCTATCGGCGCGCCGGCCAGACGCTGTGGCTCGATCACGCGGAGGTGCCTGCGGCGCTCGGCGGCCGCGGCGTGGGCACCAGGCTGGTCCGGCAGGCACTCGAGCTGATCCGCAGCCGCGGGGAACGCATGGTCCCAGCATGCCCCTTTGTGGCCTGGTTCATAGGCCGGCACCCGCAGTACGCCGATCTGTGCGATAGCGGAGGGGCCGCCAAAGCAGGCACGGCCCCGAGCGGTGGGATCGGCGGCACCGGCGTCGAAATCGCACCGGCGCTCCTGAGCTTTATCAACGAAGAGGCCATCCCCGGTACCCGGGTTGCCCCGGAGCGCTTCTGGCAGGGCCTTATCGCGCTATTGCGGGAACTCACCCCGATCAATGCGGCACTGCTGGGTAAGCGCGATGAGTTGCAGAAGCGCATCGACGCCTGGCATGAGGAGAGGCCCGGTACCGGTGGCTTCGGAGCCCCGTACGAGGCGATGCTGCGGCAGATCGGGTATCTCGTGCCCGAGGGAGCACCCTTCACCATTGATGCGGCCCATGTGGATGCGGAGATCGCGAGCATCGCCGGCCCGCAGCTCGTCGTGCCAGTGAGCAACGCCCGGTACGCGCTGAACGCTGCGAATGCGCGTTGGGGGAGCCTCTATGACGCGCTGTACGGCACGGACGTCGTGCCGGACAGCGACGGTGCCGCGCGTGGCGAGACGTACAACCCCGTTCGAGGCGCCCATGTGATCGCCTATGGACGCGCGTTCCTCGACGAGCATTTTCCGCTGCAACACGGGTCGCATCGCGATGCCACCGCCTATCGTGTGCAAGGGGGCGTGCTGGTCGCGGCGATGCGGCGCGGCGCGCAGGGCCTCGTTGAGCCAGAGGCTTTTGCGGGTTACCAGGGGCCCGCTGCGGCACCGACGGCAATCCTGCTGCGGCACAACGGATTGCACGTCGAGCTGCGGATCGATCTCGAGCACTCCATCGGGTGCGAGGATCCCGCGGGGATCAGCGATCTGCTGCTGGAATCGGCGGTCACGACGATCCAGGACCTGGAGGATTCGGTGGCCGCCGTCGACGCCGACGACAAGGTTGCGGCCTACCGCAACTGGCTGGGCCTGATGCGCGGAACGCTCAGCGCACAATTTTCCAAGGGCGCGCGCCAGGTCAGCCGCTCGCTGAACCCGGACCGAGCGTACACGGCGCCCGGAGGCGGAAAGTTCACGCTGCCGGGACGGAGCCTCATGCTGGTGCGCAACGTCGGGCACCACATGATGAGCGACATGCTGCTCATCGATGGCGCGCCGGTCCCGGAGACCATGATCGATGCCGCGGTCTGCGCGCTCATCGCGCTGCATGACCTGCGTGGTACCGGCCCGGTGCGCAACTCGCGCACCGGGTCGGTGTACATCGTAAAGCCAAAGCTCCATGGGCCAGAGGAGGTCGAGCTCGCCTCACTCCTGTTCAGCCGCGTCGAGGACCTGCTGGGCCTGGCCCGCAGCAGGCTCAAGATGGGCATCATGGATGAAGAGCGCCGCACGACGCTCAATCTCGCCGAGTGCATCCGCGCGGCCCGCGATCGTGTCGTATTCATCAACACGGGGTTTCTCGATCGCACGGGCGATGAGATCCACACCTCGATGGTGGCGGGGCCGATGCTGCGCAAGGCTGCGATCAGGGACGCCTGCTGGCTCGATGCCTACGAGCGGCAGAACGTCGATATCGGGCTGGCCTGCGGCCTGGCCGGCCGGGCGCAGATCGGCAAGGGCATGTGGGCCATGCCCGATCTGATGGCGCGGATGGTGGCGACGAAGATTGCGCATCCGCGCGCGGGCGCCAGCACGGCCTGGGTGCCTTCGCCCACGGCCGCCACGCTCCATGCTTTGCACTATCACGCGGTGGACGTCGCGGCCGTACAGGCACAGTTGCGCCACCGGCCGCGCGCGGCGCTCGCCGAGCTGCTGAGCGCGCCGCTGGCGCCGGACCGGAAATGGAGCGCGGAGGACATCGAGCGCGAGCTCAACAACAATGCGCAGGGGATCCTCGGCTACGTGGTGCGCTGGGTGGACCTGGGCGTCGGCTGCTCCAAGGTGCCTGATAGCGACGACATCGCCCTCATGGAGGATCGCGCCACGCTGCGCATCTCGAGCCAGCACATCGCGAACTGGCTCCATCACGGCGTGTGCACGCCTGAGCAGGCACTCGCCGTCCTGCAGCGCATGGCCAGGGTGGTGGACGGGCAGAACGAGCGGGAACCCGGGTATCGGCCGATGGCGCCCGCATTCGGGAAGAGCCTGGCCTTCCAGGCGGCCTGCGAGCTGGTGTTCAAGGGCCGCAAGCAGCCCAACGGCTACACCGAATGGGTGCTGCACGCACGCCGGAGGGAGGCCAAGCTGCGCCATGAGCGATAATCTCCCGCACGTACCACGCGGAGGGTGAAGCGATGAAGCTGGTGACTGCCATCCATGAAGGCCGCACGCTGACGGGACTGTGGCAACCGGCCCGGATGCTGGACCTGGCCGCCGCCGGCCGCCGGGCCAACGAAGCGGCTGATCTGAGCAGCATGCTGGCCATCGTGCGCGGCGGGAGCGGGGCCCTCGCGGCGCTGCGCCGCCTGCAGGAGCGGGGGGATGATTTCCCCGAGGCCTGGATCGACGCCAGCCAGGTGCAACTGCTGGCGCCCATTCCCAATCCGGTCCGCAACGTCTTTTGTGTCGGCAGGAATTACCTCGACCATGTGCGCGAGGGATACGCCGCCAAGGGCCAGGAAGCGAAATTGCCGACCGTGCCGCAGTTCTTCACCAAGGCGACCCGGGCCGTGAACTCACCCCACGGCGATGTGCGGCTCGACCCGCAGCTCACGCGGCTGCTCGACTACGAGGTGGAACTGGCGGTGATCATCGGTACCGGCGGGCGCGATATCCCCTCGGAGCAGGCGTTCGAGCATGTCTTTGGCTACACCGTCGCGAATGACTTTACGGCGCGCGACCTGCAGCGCCGCCACGAGCAGTGGTTCAAGGGCAAGTCGCTCGACACCAGCTGCCCGCTGGGTCCGTGCATCGTCGATCGGGACGAGATCGGCGATCCGCGCACGCTGGAGCTGTCCCTCACGGTCAACGGCGAGCCTCGCCAGCACGCTAGGGTCGCGCAGATGATCTTCGACATTCCGGCCATCATTGCTTCGCTGTCGGCGGGCCTGACGCTGGAGCCGGGCGACATCATCGCGACCGGTACACCCGCGGGAGTCGGCTTTGCCATGAACCCGCCGCAAGCGCTCAAGGGGGGCGACCTGGTGGTGTCGGTCATCGACCGGATCGGCGAGCTGCGCAATCGTATCGTCGAGGTGTAGGGTGCCCGCGACCCTGACCTCGGGATACCGATGATCGTCTCCGCTCCCGGTGACTTCAGGGCAGCGGCGCGCCGGCGCTTGCCGCGCTTTTTGTTCGATTACATCGATGGCGGGGCCGGGCAGGAGCTGACCCTGCGCCGCAATACGGGCGATCTGGCCGAAATCGCGCTGCGGCAGAAGATCCTGAGCGGCGTGGCGGCACCGCGCCTGGACAC
>JANXYA010000369.1 GCA_025350345.1 Gammaproteobacteria bacterium | reverse complement strand
TAATGATTTCGCCTCGCTGGGGCGCACGCAGCACTATATGGGCGTGCACGTCACGCTCACCGGCGTGCGCGGATTACTGGCGCCTCCCATCGGGATGGCCTGCTATGAGTGGCTGGAGTGGCAGCGGACAGGATGGGGAGCGGCGGCGATGCTGCTGCCGCTGGGGCTGGTCACGACCGGTGCGATCGGTTTTCTGAGGATGCGCAATTCGGCCCGCCATGAGGCTAAAGAAGCGACATGAAAAAAGCAGCGCAACATGCTGATATTCGTAAATATTCATCGCAGGTCGTGGATGGCCTGAAGCAGACGGCCGCGCGCGCGATGCTGCGCGCGGTGGGTTTCACCGACGCGGATTTCTCCCGCCCGCAGATCGGCATCGCCTCAACCTGGTCGAATCTCACGCCCTGCAACATGCACATCGCGGAGCTGGCGCGCGAGGCGGGGATCGGTGCCGACGCGGCCGGCGGCAAGAGCGTGCCCTTCAACACCATCACCGTATCCGATGGCATCTCGATGGGCTCGCCGGGCATGCGCTACTCGCTCGTGTCGCGCGAGGTGATCGCCGATTCCATCGAGACCGTGGTCGGCGCGCAAGGCTTCGATGGTTTTGTCGCCATCGGCGGGTGCGACAAGAACATGCCCGGCTGCGCCATGGCGATCGCACGATTGAATCGCCCCGCCATCTTCGTCTACGGCGGCACGATCCGTCTGGGTGCGCAGCGGCGCGACATCGTCTCGGTGTTCGAGGCGGTGGGTGCCCGTGCGGCCGGAAAACTCTCGGCCGCGCAGCTGGAAGAGGTGGAGCGCACCTCGATCCCGGGACCCGGGAGCTGCGGCGGGATGTACACCGCCAACACGATGGCCTCGGCGATCGAGGCGCTCGGCCTGAGCCTGCCGAACAGTTCGGCGCAGGAGGCGGTCGGGGACCCGAAGCGCGAGGATTGCCGCCGTGCCGGCGCGGCCGTGGTGGCACTGCTCCAGCAGGGCCTGCGGCCCGCCGACATCCTCACGCGCAAGGCCTTTGAAAATGCCATCACGGTGAGCATCGCGCTGGGAGGGTCCACCAACGTCGTGCTGCACCTGCTGGCGATCGCACAGGCCGCACGCGTGAAATTGCAGCTGGATGATTTCACGCGCGTGGGCCGGCGCGTGCCCGTGCTCGCGGACCTGCGTCCCAGCGGCCGGTACGCCATGTCGGAGCTGATTGCGATCGGAGGCATCCAACCGCTCATGCGCACGCTCCTCGAAGCCGGTCTCCTGCACGGGCAGTGCCTGACGGTCACGGGCCGGACCCTCGCCGAGAACCTGAGCAACGTGCCGCCGTATCCGGCCGGGCAGGATGTCGTCCGGCCCCTGGGCAAGCCGATCAAGGCGAGCAGTCACATTGTTGTCATGTACGGCAATCTCGCTCCCGAGGGTGCCGTGGCGAAGATTACCGGCAAGGAGGGGCTGCGATTTGAGGGGCCCGCGCGCGTCTTCGACGGGGAGGAGCGCGCGACGCAGGCGATCCTGGCCGGCCGCGTCAAGGCCGGCGAAGTCGTGGTCATCCGCCACGAGGGACCGAAGGGGGGGCCGGGAATGCGCGAAATGCTCAGTCCCACCGGCGCCATCACCGGCCGCGGCCTGGGTGACAAGGTGGCCCTGATCACCGATGGGCGCTTCTCCGGTGGCAGTCATGGCTTTGTCGTGGGGCATGTTTCCCCGGAGGCCGCGGTGGGCGGTCCCATCGGGCTGCTGCGCAATGGCGATCGGATCACTATTGACGCGGTCGGGCGCCGCATCGAGGTTGAGGTGCCGCCAAGCGAGCTGCGGCGCCGGGCCCGGCTAAACCGGCCGCGCAGGCCCTACGCGACCCGGGGCGTGCTGGCCAAATATGCCCGCGTGGTAAGCAGCGCATCATTGGGAGCGGTCACCGACCTGGCGGACTGAAATCCCTTTATCTTAAGGGTTGTGTCGGCGAGTCGTTGCGGATAAAGTTCGGACAGAAAGAGGTTCTTCGCGCTTAACGAGGCGCGGGGCCCTGCGGATCACCGAGGCACTGGCCTTCCCTCGGGAGCCGCTGGGTTGGCGCCCAGCTACCAGGCGGAAAAAAAATATATGGCGGGGTACATGCACGAATCAGGTTACAACCAACGCCGGATCGTGGCGTTCGTGGCGATCGTTGCACTGCATGTGTTCATCGCCTGGGCCTTCATTACCGGCTTCGGCCAGGCCATGGTGGCGCAGATCGTCAAGGACGTGCAGGTCAGCATCATCAAGCCCGACGACGTCAAGGAAACTCCGCCGCCGCCGCCCAAGCCCAATCTCGACAAGCCGCCGCCCGTTTCCGTCCCGCCCCCGATCGTCTCGATCAATATTCCGATCGAGGCACCGGTCATGGTGGTCACCGATCGCCCACCGCCGCCAGTACGACCGGTGGCGGTCATTGCCGGTACGCCGGTGCAGACGGTGCAGCTGCCCGATTGCAAGGAAGATTACTATCCGGCGCAGGCCCTGCGACTGAACCAGTCCGGATCAGCGGTGGTCAAGCTCTGCATCGGCGTCAACAACAAGATTAGCGGCCCCGTGGAGCTGATCACCAGCTCGGGATTTCCGCTGCTCGATGAGGCGGCCGGAAAGTGCATGGCGGCGGGCCGGTACAAGGCCGGCACCATGGAAGGCAAGCCGGTTGCCTCCTGCAAGAACTACAAAGTGACATTCAAGCCGAAGGATTAGTTTTTAAATTCACTACGGTCAGCAGACCTGATTACAAGACAAAGCAAGAGGAAAAAACATGGATAGCCCCGTCGCCGCCAGTCAACAGGTCTATGGCCTGATCCCGCTGTGGAACAACGGCAATATGGTCACGCGCGCCACATTGGCGGTTCTGGTGATCATGTCGCTCGGTTCCTGGTTCATCATCTTCACCAAGGTGTGGGACCAGCGAAACATGAAGAAGTCGGCCCGGCTGGTCGAGAAGCAGTTCTGGACCGCACCGTCGATCAAGGACGGCGTCGAGCGCCTGCCGAAGGGCGATGACTTCCGCTTCATCGCCGAAGACGGGCTGCGGGCGGCCTCGCACCACGAGGGACGGCTCACCGATCGCATCGATCTGCACGAGTGGATCACGATGGCGCTGATGCGCGCGACCGACCTGGTCAACGGCAAGCTCTCCAATGGGCTGGCCTTTCTCGCCACGGTCGGATCCACCGCGCCCTTCGTCGGCCTGTTTGGCACCGTCATGGGCATCTTGAACGCGCTGATCGCCATCGGCGTCGCCGGCCAGGCGAGCATCGACAAGGTGGCAGGCCCGGTGGGCGAGGCGCTGATCATGACGGCGATCGGCCTGTTCGTCGCGGTGCCGGCGGTGCTGGGCTACAACTGGCTGCTGCGCCGTAACAAGGGACTGCAGGACAGCCTGCGCAACTTCTCCGGCGACCTGCACGCCTACCTGGTGGGCGGGGCGCGGGTCGAGAGCGGCGGCGGAGCGGCCGTCCGCAAGTAGCCCCGGCACCTCCCGAACTTGAGCCACAGGTAAGTTCACCATGTCAATGAATGTCCAGAGTGGGGATGACGAAGAACACGGCATCATGTCGGACATCAACACGACGCCGCTGGTGGACGTCATGCTGGTGCTGCTGATCATCTTCCTGATCACCATCCCGATCATCACCAAGACGGTGCCGGTGACGCTGCCGAAGGCGGTGAACATCCCGACCAAGACCAAGCCGGAGAACATCACCATCTCGGTGGATGCGGCCGGCCAGATCTGGTGGAACGGCAAGCTGGTGGCCGACCGGGATGCGCTGATCCGCAAGGTGGTCGTCGAGGCGGTCAAGGTGCCGCAGCCCGAGATCCACATCCGTGGCGATGCCGGCGTGCGCTACGAGGCCATCGGGCGGACGCTGTACTCGATCCAGCGCGGCGGTATCGTCAAGATCGGCTTCATCACCGAGCCGGACCGCGGCTTGGGCCGTTAGCAGTCAAGCGGAGTCAGCACATATGTCGATGAGCGTGGGTGGAGACAAGCAGGGTGTGATGTGTGACATCAACACGACGCCCCTCATCGACGTCATGCTGGTGCTGCTGGTGACCCTCATCATGTCGCTGCCGATCCAGACGCACGCGGTGAAGCTCGACATGCCGCCGCCGATTCTGAATCAGCCGCCGCCGGACATCATTCCCGAGGTCATCAATCTGGACATCGATTTTGACGACAGCATCTACTGGAACGGCAACAAGGTGGATCTCGGGTTGGTCGGGCTTGCTGCGTTCGCTGATGAAGAAACCATCGAGCTGCGACAGATCCACCTTGTTG
>JANXYA010000357.1 GCA_025350345.1 Gammaproteobacteria bacterium | reverse complement strand
GCGCGGTTTTGATCGGCGGTGCTTAGCGGTTACACTCGATGGCGCATCTGATCGGTCAAAATAATAAGCAGGGATGGACACTATGACTCGAAGTCGCAAGCGCAAGCTGCTGCGTACCCGGGTGAGCAGGAACCTCGCTCCCATCGCATCGGCTTTGCTTGCCGGCATGCCGGTGGCCTATGCCGCCGACACCGACAGCAATGAGCTCGGCGAGATCATCGTGACTGCGCAAAAGCGCGTAGAGGACTTGCAGAAAGTGCCTATCAGCATACAGGTGCTGAGCAGTGAGAAGCTCGATCAGCTGCAGGTCAGCAGCTTCGATGACTATGCCAAGTTCCTGCCCAGCGTTACCTACCAGACCTTCGGCCCCGGCCTGGCGAAGATCTACATGCGCGGCATCTCGACCGGCGGTACCCCGAACCACACCGGCCCGCTCCCCAGCGTGGGCGTGTATCTCGATGAACAGCCGATCACGACCATCCAGGGTCCCCTCGATATCCACATCTACGATATCGAGCGCGTCGAGGCGCTCGCCGGTCCGCAGGGCACCCTGTTCGGCGCCAGTTCGGAGGCCGGAACGCTGCGCCTCATCACCAACAAGCCGGAGCTGAACAAGTTTTCATCCGGTTACGATTTGCAGGGCAACGTGGTGGCCCACGGCGATCAGGGTGGAGTCGCCGAAGGCTTCGTCAACGTGCCGCTGGGCGACAGTGCCGCAGTGCGCCTCGTCGGCTGGGCCGAGCACGACGCGGGCTACATCAACAACGTACACGCCACGCTTAATTTCCCTGCGGCAACCAGTGTCTACACCGGCGCAACGGCACCGCCCTGGACCCTTGACAACGCTCCCTACGTCAAGAATCACTACAACAGCGTCGACACGACCGGCGCGCGCGGCGCGCTCAAGCTCGTGCTCTCTGACAACTGGACGATCACTCCGGTGGCCCAGGCCCAGAAGACGATTTCAAGGGGTCTTTTCGCCTACGATCCAAGCGTCGGTGACCTGTCGGTCGAGCATTTCTCGCCCGAATACGCCGACGATCGCTGGGTGCAGCTCGCCGCGACGGTCGAGGGCAAAATCGGTGACTTCGATCTCACTTACGCCACGGGCTATCTGGCACGCCACGACCAGACCCACTCCGACTACGCCGACTACTCGCTGGCCTATTCGGTCCTCTACAGCGGGTCCGGCATTGGCAACTACAACGTCGACAGTGCCGGCAAACCCATTCAATCCACGCAACGCATCCTCGGGACGGACGTGTACCGGATGCAAAGCAATGAGTTGCGCATCTCCTCGCCGAAGACAGACCGCTTCCGGTTCGTCGCCGGCGCCTTCGACTCACGCCAGACGCACGATATCCGCCAGGAATACCAGCTGTTCGGGGTCAACGGCAGCCCGGATCTCGGGCCGCAGATCTCCGTTACCGGCTGGGCACCGGATTTCTGGCTGACCAACGAGCAGCGCGTCAATCGCGACACCGCGTTGTTCACGGAAATGACTTTCGACATCACCTCGTCGTGGTCCGCTACCGCGGGCGCCCGGCGTTACTGGTACGACAACACGCTCGAGGGTTTCTTCGGTTACAGCGCGAACAATGCCTATACCTCTCATACGGGCGAGAAGGACTGCCTGGAGAACATCGCCGCCGGGTACATCGTTCCGCCGGGGACTCTGGGGAATTTCTGCAATGACATTCACACCGGCGGCACCATCCGCGGCGTGAACACCGGGTTGCCCTACCACAACGGCGTTGAAACCAAGGACGCCGGCTGGACGCCCAAGCTCAACATCACCTACAAGATTGATGATGCGCGCATGGTGTACGCCACCTATGCCAAGGGGTTCCGGCCCGGCGGCATCAACCGTGTCGGTTCGCTCCCGCCATACAAGGCCGATTACCTGAATAGCTATGAGGTCGGCTGGAAGACCAGTTGGATGAACAATCGATTGCGCTTCAACGGCGCGTATTATTGGGAGAAGTGGAGCAACTTCCAGTTCGCGTTCCTCGGACCCAACTCCGTCACGCAGGTGGCCAACGCCGGGGATGCGAAGATCAACGGCCTGGAATCACAGATCGACTGGGCGGTCGACAGCAACCTGACGCTGTCGAGCGGCCTGGCCTTTACGGATGCGAAGCTGAGCAATGATTACTTTGGATTCTGCGGCAATGTGCAGTGCACGACGCCGCAGGCGCCGGCCGGCCAGATGCTGCCGACGACGCCAAAGTTCAAGGGCAATGCCGAAGCGCGCTACAACTGGGCGCTGGGGAGCTTCGAAGCCCATGCGCAATTGGCGTACGTCTACCAGACCTACAGCTGGGAGGATCTGCGTACCGTCGAACGTGGCTTGCTGGGCAAGCAGAAGCCCTTCGGCCTCGCGGACCTGAGCTTTGGCCTGTCGCGCAACAAGATGACCTACGAGCTGTTCGTCAACAACCTGTTGGACAAGCGCGAGGATCTGTACCGCTATTCTGAGTGCACCGAGGCGATCTGCGCCGGCACTGGTCTGACCGGGTATGGCTTTCCGGGCCACGTGTACTCCGTGCCCGGCCAGCCGCGCACGATCGGCGTCAAGTTTGGCGAGAAGTTCTGAGCGCAGGGCTCAGGCGAACTTCGGCACCAGCGGATAGGCGGTCAGCACTTCGCCCAGCGCCTGCTTGAGCGGGCCCAGCCAGGGCTCGTAGTGCTGCCACTGGTCCACGGCCTGACGATAGATGGGCTGGCGAACCTGCTCGGAACTCGGGGTCGCCACGGGTCGCTCGTTCTCGTAGAAGCGCAGGCACTGCTCCTCGAAGGGCAGGCCGCAGTACTCCAATAGACGCCGAATCTCGGGCTCCGTGTCCTCGATCATGTCCTCGTAGATGACCCGATGGACCCGCCCCGGCAGCAGCGCGTCGAAGTGGGCCATCAGCTCGACGTAGTCGTGGTAGTAGCGGCCGATGTCTTCGAGCCGGTAGGAGAAGTGCTGGCCGCGCGCGAAGTGCTGCTTGAAGCCGGAAAAGCAGCAGCCCAGCGGATGCCGGCGCGCATCGATGATCTTGGCATTGGGCAGGATCAGATGGATCAGCCCCAGGTGCAGGAAATTATTCGGCATCTTGTCGATGAAGTACGGCGCGCCGCTCTTGCGCACGATGCGCGTGTTGGCCAGATACTGCTCGCCGAATTCGCGGCAGTCGGTGGCGACAATGCGTGCCAGCGCTTCCGGGTACTCGAGCTTGTCCTTGCCGGCGACGCGTTCACGTAAGGTCTTGGTGACGGCGTTGATCTCGGGCAGCTCCATCGTGCCTTCCACCTGGGAGTGACTCGAGAGGATCTGCTCGACCAGCGTGGATCCGGCGCGCGGCAGGCCGACGATGAATATGGGGTCGGGCGCACTCGCGCCGTAGCCGCCCCGGCTCGCGAAGAATTCTCGGGTGCATAACGCCTTGGCGCGGCGCACGCTTTGCGTCATCTCTTCCGGGTCGTAGCGGATTTCCTTCCGCCGCAAGGCATTGCCCAGGCTGTAGTGCTCGAAGGACTCGGCGTACTGGCCGCCGTCTTCGAGCGCCTTGCCGATCGCGAAATGCAGGTGAAAGCGGTCTTCATTGGCCAGATCCTGGCGGTGCAGCTGAGCCCGCATCGCATCCAGATCTTCCCGGGAGAATCGAAAGGTCTTCAGGTTCGCCAGGCTCCAGTACGCTTCGCCGAGCGAGGGCTGCAGTTCAATGCTGCGCCGGTACGCGGCAATGCTCTCATCCGCGGTGGCGGCGGTCTTGAGCGCATGGCCGTAGCTCATCCAGATCTTGGGCAGCTGCGGATGCGCCTTCAGGATCTCCTTGTATACATCAATCGCATCGGCGTAATCACCGATGCGGGCCAGCACGGCCGCCTTGAGGTTCAGGTACCCCGGATTGCGCGGCTCGAGCGCCAGCAGGGTCTCGAGTTCGCTCAGCGCCGCGGCGGACTTGTTCTGGCGATGGAGCACAATGGCATAGTTGTGGCGTGCGCCACTAAAGCCGGGCGCCAGCTCCAGGCAGCGAAGGAGCAGCGTTTCGGCGTCGGGATAGCGACGCAGCCGCGCCGCGACTTCGGCCAGCATGCGCAGGGCCGCCACGTCGTTCGGCCGCCGCCGCAGGATCTGACGGAGCTGCGCTTCGGCCGCGGGGATCTGGTTCTCGCACAGCGCCGCCGCGGCGGCGAGCAGCTCCGGGTCCTGCGTTGAGGCCCGCAGGCTCTGGGCGGAGGCCGCGTCCGCGCCGGCGCTGTCGCCCGTGAGCAGGAGCTCATCGGCGAGCGCACGCCAGGCCTCGGCCATCTGGGGGCGCAGCTGGGTGGCGCGGCGCAGTGCCTCAATGGCCAGCTGGTGCTGGTTCGTCAGGCTGAGTGACAGGGCCTCCTCGTAGTGCGCCAACGGCCACTGCGCGTGCGACTTCGCCAGGGCGGTGAGCACTTCCACCGCGCCGGCCAGCTCGCCGCCGTTGCGCCGGGCGACACCGAGCAGCAACAGGGCCGCCGGATGTTCCGGGGCGGCCTTGAGTATCTCCTGCGCCTGCTCGGCGGCCAGGTGCGGGGCGCTCAGCAGCAGTCGCGCGGCATGCTGTACCGCCACGTCTACCGTTCCGACCGGCTCCTGCGCGCTGCTCATCGTCTGCCCGGTTTGTCTGGAGGAGTGAAGTTCATGAACAACGTTACTACTGTCCGGACAGACTAGGCAAAGAAAGTGCGTTGGCCGCACCTGGCAGGACGGAATTCCAGTGCGCCGTGTTAACCTTTTCGCCAGGGGCCTAGGTGCCCCTGGGGTAGCAGTGCCGGTAGCGGCGGCCGTGTCTTATTATCGGGGCTATAATATCTACGCGGCCGGCGGATTGTGGGGGAGGGCACGATGGCAACACTGGGTCAGTACCTCATCGAGTCCCTCGAGGCGCTCGGGGTCGGCCACGTGTTCGGCATTCCGGGGGTGCACAATCTGGAGCTCTACCGCGCGCTGCCGCGCTCGCGCATCCGGCACGTGACCGGGCGCCACGAGCAGGGCCTGGGCTTCATGGCCGATGGCTACGCGCGCGCCAGCGGTCGGCCGGGGGTCTGCTTCACCATCACTGGCCCGGGGCTCACCAACATCGCCACTGCGATGGGCCAGGCCCACCAGGATTCGATCCCGATGCTGGTGGTCTCGAGCCAGAACCGGCGTGACGAGTCGGAAGGCGGACGCGGCTTCCTGCATGAGCTGCCCGGGCAGGCGCTGATCGCGGGCGAGGTCGCTGGCTTCACGCAGCGGATCTCCGCGCCGGCCGAACTGCCCGCGGCGCTCGAGGAGGCGTTCAGGTTGTTTGCGACGGCCCGTCCACGGCCAGCCTACATCGAGATTCCGCGCGACCTGCTCGGCAGCCGGGTCAGCGGACTGCCGCTGCCGGAAGTGAGTTCCCGCAAGGCCGCCCGAGCGGCGCCGGCGGAGGCGGTGGCGGCGGCTGTCGCGGTGCTCAATGGAGCGCGGCGAACCGCAATTCTCGCCGGCGGTGGCGCGATCGGCGCGGCCGCTGAAGTGCGCAGCGTGGCCGAGCGACTGGATGCGCCGGTGGTCATGACCGTCAACGGGCGCGGTATCCTGCCGCCCGGGCACCCGCTCGCGGTGCCGTTCAGTCCTTCGCTCGCGCCGGTGCGCGCGCTCATCGCCGCCGCCGATGTGGTGCTTGCCATCGGCACCGAGCTGGGCCCCACGGACTACGACATGTATGGCTTAAGGCCCTTTCCGCCGCCTGCGCGACTGCTGCGCATCGACATCGACGCCGCGCAGACGAGGCGCAACGCCGTGCCTTTGGTCGCCTTGACAGGGGATGCGCGCGCGACACTGGCGGCGATTCTGGAGGCTGAGCCGGGCGCCGCGCGCCGCCGGAGCGGGCCCGCCCGTGCGGCCGCGGGCTGCGCCAGGGCTTCGGCCGCACTCACGCGGGCGATGCGCGCGCAGATCGGTTTTCTCGAGGTCATTCGCGAGAGCGTGCCCGGCGCGCTGCTGGTGGGCGATTCGACCCAGCCGGTGTACGCCGGCAA
>JANXYA010000325.1 GCA_025350345.1 Gammaproteobacteria bacterium | reverse complement strand
GATGCCGGCCTTTTCCAGCGCCGGTTCCAGCTGGGCGCGGATCTTGGCCAGGAATTCCTTCTGGTTGCCGCGCGCCCTGCGGAGCGCGCGCTCGATGACGCGGTAGCGCTGCGGGTAGAGCGTGCGGAACCCGAGCTCCTCGAGCTCCAGCTTGATGTTGTAGAGCCCGAGCCGCTCGGCGACCGGCGCGTAGATGTCGAGGGTTTCGCGCGCCACCTGGCGGCGCTTGGCGGGCGCGACCGCGTCCATGGTGCGCAGGTTGTGCGTGCGGTCGGCGAGCTTGACCAGGATGACGCGCAGGTCGCGCACCATCGCCAGCAGCATCTTGCGGAAGCTCTCGGCCTGCGCCTCCTCGCGGTTCTTGAATTGGATCTGGTCCAGCTTGGTGACGCCATCGACGATCTCGGCGACGTCCCGGCCGAAGCGCTCGGCGATCTCCTCCTTCGGCGTCGGCGTGTCCTCGATGACGTCGTGGAGGATCGCCGCGATCAGCGTATCGGCGTCGAGGTGGAGCTCGGCGAGGATCACCGCCGCGGCGACCGGGTGCGTGATGTACGGCTCGCCGCTCAGGCGCTTCTGCCCCAGGTGCGCCTCGGCGCCGAATTCAGCGGCGGCGCGTACCCGCTCCACCTGCTCGGGGGGCAGGTAGGTGGCGACCTTGGTCAGCAGATCCTTGAGGCCCGGGGTGCGTCGGGTGCCCGGGAGCAGGCCCAGTAGCGACGACGCGTAATCCATGGGACCTAAAGGCGGTGGCTCGGGTCTCCCCTCAGTCGCGATCGATCAACCCGAACTGCGGAGCACGAAAGGCGGATTCGTTCTCGGCGTCGGGCATGGGCGCGGCCACGGGCTCAGACTCCGGTTCGCGCAGCATCTCGGGCGTGATGTTGCCCGCGGCGATCTCGCGCAGCGCCAGCACCGTGGCCTTGTCGTTGTCGACCGGTACGGTGGCTTCGGCGCCGTTGGCCAGGCGCCGGGCGCGCTGGGAGGCCAGCAAGACGAGCTGGAACAGGTTATCGACGTTTTCGAGGCAGTCTTCGACGGTGACTCTGGCCATGGCGTACTTTAAGGGATTCCTGCAGTTTGAACGGGGGAAAAGCCCGCCCAGTGTACGCCAGGGCGGGGCTTTTACGCCACCAGCGCCTGCAGCAGGGGCTTGATT
Organism: Gammaproteobacteria bacterium; assembly: GCA_025350345.1. Lineage (GTDB taxonomy): Bacteria > Pseudomonadota > Gammaproteobacteria > Steroidobacterales > Steroidobacteraceae > FEN-1191. The sequence goes on along the minus strand of JANXYA010000325.1, from coordinate 2,275 downwards.
TGCGCTCGCGAGGCCAGGAGCGCCGTGCCCTTGCCGTCGATGATCTGCAGCATGTCCGCCACGGCCTGCTCGAAGCGGTCATTGACGATGGCGTAGTCGAATTCCAGGCAATGCGACATGTCGGCGGCGGCGTCCGCCAATCGCCGGGCGATGACCGAGGTCTCGTCGGTGCGCCGTGCGCGCAGCCGCTGCTCGAGGGCGGCGCGCGAGGGGGGCAGGATGAAGATGGAGACGCACTCGGGCAGCGCCTGGCGTATCTGCCGCGCCCCCTGCCAGTCGATCTCCAGCAGCACATGTTCTCCGGCCTGCAGCCGGCGCTCGACCTGCTCGCGCCCCGTGCCGTACCAGTTGTCGAACACCTGCGCGTATTCCAGGAAGGCACCCTCGGCCGCCAGCTGCCGGAAGCGTGGCGTGCTCACGAAATGGTAATCGCGGCCGTCGATTTCCTGCGGGCGCGGCGTGCGCGTGGTGTGGGACACGGACAGCACGAGCGCGGGGCGGGCGGCCAGCACGGCCTGGACCAGGCTGGTCTTGCCGGCACCGGAAGGTGCGGAGATGACGAACAGGTGGCCGGTGAGGGGCATGAGCGATGGCGAGGGTCCGAACGAGGCACCCATCATAGCCGCGTCGTGGTTTTCGGGGCAGAGCCGCCGCCATTGTGAGATCGTGCCGGGATGAAATTGAGCGTGCCTTCCGACCGGATCGGTTCACTCCTGTATCGCTCGACGATGCAGCTCGGACTGCCGGTGCTGGTCGTGGCCTGGACGCTCATCGCCACCGTGCTCGCGGTCCTGGTGGCCGCCGTGCTGCTGGCCCTGGTGTGGGGCGAGGTCGGCTGGAGGAGTCTCGCCGTCGCGGCGGCGGTGGCGGCCATCATCACTCCGCCCATTGCCTACAAGGTCGGCCAGCTCATGCGTGAGCTCAACCGGAGCCGTGCCGCCCTGCAGCGCCTGGCGCTGATCGATGCGCTGACCGGGCTGGCGAACCGCGGCCACTTCTACCACCAGGCCGAGCAGCTGCTGGAGTCCGATACGCCCCCGGACCTGCCGGTGTCCGCGCTGATGATCGACGTGGACCATTTCAAGTCCATCAACGATGAGGCCGGGCACGCGGCCGGCGACGCCGTGCTCAGCGCGGTCGCACAGATCCTGCGCAACAACGTGCGCGCGGGTGATTTCATTGCCCGCTACGGCGGTGAGGAATTCGCCGCCACGCTCCCCGCGACCGATCGCGACATGGCGCTGGCGATCGCCGAGCGCATGCGCGTTGCCGTGGCCGAGAGCAGCGAACTGCAGCAGCTGGCGCAGCGCGGCGTCACGATCAGCATTGGTGTCGCCGAGACCACGGTGGCACTGCCGGTCGATGCGGTCATGCTGGCCGCGGATCGCGCCCTGTATGCCGCCAAGGCCGGCGGGCGGAACCGCTGCGCCTTCATGGAAGTGGCCAATGTGCTGAGCACGACGGCCAGGCTCCGTGCGCTCGCCGTGGGGTCGCAGGAGCCAGCCGCCGGGGCGAGGTCCGCCCGCGCTTAAGGCGACTTGCCGGCGGTCACCGGGTAGCCGGCTTCGCGCCAGGCTTTCATGCCGCCATCGAGCGCCACGGCGCCGCAAAAACCCATCTGCCGCAACGTCGCGGTCGCCAGCGTCGAGATGCGGCCGAATTCGCAGCACACCAGGATGCGGCGCGTCGGGTCGCTCAATTCCTGGTTGACGCGCAATTCCAGCTGGCCGCGCGGCAGCAGCCGCGCCCCGGGGATGTGGGCCTCTTCGAAGGCGTCGCGCTCGCGCACGTCGAGCACCACCAGCTCACCCAGTCCGGCGTCGAGGCAGCTCTTCAGCTCGGCCAGTGACATGAAGGGTACGCTCGCAGCCGCCTCGGCCAGCATCTGCGCCACCGTCTTGCCGCCGGTCATGTTGGTGCGCAGGGCCTCGGTGAGGTGCGTGGGCATGGTGAGATTGAGGTTATGCATCATCTCGATGAAGGCGCCGCGATCGCGTGCCTGCAGGCGCGGATTGCCCGCCAGCTCCTCACCGATGGTCGAATGCGTGCGCCCCTTGTACTCATGGGCCGGAAACACCTTGAGCGCCGGATCGAGCCTGAGCACGCCGTCGAACAGGCTGTCGTAGAGCGCCCCGGCATCGCCGCTGGGCAGGTCCGTGCGGCCCGTTCCGCCGATCAGCAGCGTGTCGCCGGTGAAGACGCGGTCCTCGACGGTGAGGCACATGGAATCGCGCGTGTGGCCCGGGGTGTGGAGCGCCTGCAGGCGGAGCTGGCC
>JANXYA010000286.1 GCA_025350345.1 Gammaproteobacteria bacterium | reverse complement strand
CCTGGCCCGGATTGCCGATCGCACCGATCACCGAACTGATGTTGATGATGCGTCCGCGCCGCTCCTTGAGCATGCGCCTCAGGCACAGCTTCGTGAGGCGGAAGACGGCGGACAGATTGATATCGATCGTCTCGTTCCAGTCTTCATTCTTCAGGCGCAGCAACAACCCGTCGCGGGCAACCCCGGCGTTGTTGACCAGGATGGTGGGCAGGCCCTCGTGGGCTTCCATGTCTGCCACGAGTGACTCGGCGCCGGCTGGATCAGTCGCCACGTACACCGCGCCGCGCACCGGCAGGCCGCGCGCGCCGAAAGTGGCCGTGATCGCCGCCGCACCGGCGGTGCTCGTCGCGGTACCGATGACGCCGATACCGGCGCCCGCCAGAGCCGTCGCTATGCCAAAGCCAATGCCGCGCGAGGCGCCGGTGACCAGCGCCACATCCGTTGCTGTCATGAAATGGAACTCCCGGCGGCGCCGAGCGCCGCGTCCAATGAGGCGCCATCCTCGATGGCGCAGCAGTTGATGTCAGGGCGCCGCTCGATGCGGCGGTTCAGGGCGGTGAGCACTTTGCCGGGCCCGCATTCGATCAGCACCTTCGCGCCGTGTGCGGCGAGCGCCTGCACCGTGGCGCTCCAGCGCACGGGGCTCGCCAGCTGGCGCACCAGGAGGGAGCGGATCTCTTCCGGGTGCCGGTGCTCGAGCGCATCGACAGCGCTGATATAGGTGAACGCTGGCGCCCGCAGCACCAGATCACCCAGCCGCTCCTGCAACCGCTCCGCCGCACTGCCCATCAGCGAGGAATGGGCGGGTACGCTCACCGGCAGCAGCAGCGCGCGCTTCGCCCCGCGCGCCTTGGCCGCGGCCATTGCGCGCTCCACCGCGCCGGATTGGCCGGCGATGACGACCTGCCCGGGCGCGTTGTAATTCACGGCCTCGACCACTTCCCCCTGCGCCCCCTCGGCGCAGGCCGCTTCCACCGCGGCATCCTCCAGCCCCAGGATCGCCGCCATCGCCCCTCCCCCCTTGGGCACGGCCTCCTGCATGTATCGGCCCCGCTCGCGCACCAGCCTGACGCCCGCGGAAAACTCCATGCATTCCGCGCAGACCAGAGCAGTAAATTCGCCCAGGCTGTGCCCCGCTACCACCGCAGGCCCGGCGCCTCCCTGGTCCCGCCAGAGCCGCCAGGTGGCGATACCGGCCGTCAGCATGGCCGGTTGTGTGTATTCGGTGCGATTGAGCTGTTCGGCAGGTCCGGCGGCGATCAGCTGCCAAAGGTCATACCCCAGTGCCGCTGAAGCTTCCTCAAAGGTGCTGCGCACCACGCGATGATTCGCGGCCAGATCCCCCAGCATGCCCACCGACTGCGACCCCTGCCCGGGAAATACCAGCGCCAGCATGCGGACACCTGTAAGCGTTGAAGGCGGCGCGGATTATAACGGCTTGCGCGCGAGGGCCAACGCCACGACCACCGAGAGGCCCCCGAGCGCACCATAGCGGTGGGCCGCGATCACCACGGGAAAGGCCTCCGTCACCAGACTGCTGCGGGTGTACTGCTCGACGGCCAGCTTCAGGCCGAGTATCGCCAGCATCACCCAGCCGGCACTCTGGCCTCGCAGGGCCACACCCACGGCGCCTGCCGCCCAGGCGGCGTGCAGGAGCGCGGATATCCCCACGTACCACTGTAGCTGCGGCTCACCCCACCACAATCCCGCGTCAATCACGGCGGTGGCGCCCGCGAGGACGAGGAGCCAGGTCAGCGGACGGAGCTCCCGCGCGTACAGCACCCACAGCAGCAGCAGGCCTGTTGCGTCCAGGAGCAGATGCCATGGCCCCAGATGGACCCAGTGCGCCGTGAGCAGGCGCCACCATTCCCCCGCGCGGATGGCGGTGGGTTCGTAGCGCAGCAACGCGGCCCACCGGGCACCTCCCGCGGCCAGCAGGCCCAGGAACCCCAGCACGGTCAGCAGGGTCCAACCGTAGGCGCCGTCGCAGTTGAGCGAGCGCAGGAACGTACGGCCCGGCTGCGCCGGCTCCTCACGGGCTTTTGCTATCATCATCTATCGCCATGCTAACGCCTAAGCCGCCACGGAAGCACCATGCGTAGACGCACGCCCTTAACCAGCAATCCTGTGCCACCGCCGCCGGCACGCCAGCGCGGGTTCACGCTCATTGAAATCATGGTGGTGGTCATCATCATTGGCCTGCTGGCCGCGGTGGTCGTACCGCAGTTCCTGGGCCGCGTCGAAGATGCACGCGTGGCCAAGGCCAAGCAGGACATCCAGGCCATGCAGACGGCCCTCACCATGTTCAAGCTCGATAACTACGTGTATCCGACCACGGACCTGGGCCTGCAGGCGCTGGTGCAGAAACCGGATTCGACGCTGATCAAGAACTGGCGCCTGGGGGGCTACCTGCAGCACCTCAACAAGGATCCCTGGAAGAACGCCTATCTGTATGAAATCCCCGGCAAGCACGGCAATGAGTACGACCTGTACTCCCTCGGCGCCGACGGCCAGCCCGGCGGTGAAGGCATCAATGCCGACATCGGCAACTGGAATCTGGATCAGTAGCCCTCCTCTGTGCCCGTGCGCGGGCGCGGCGGGGGTTCGGTCCATGACTCAATCCCGCGCCACCCGGCATTTACTGGCGGGCTTCACGCTCATCGAACTCATGGTGGTGATGGTGATCATCGGATTGCTGTACGCCACTACGCTCCTGTCGCTCGGCGGCAGCGGCAAGGACAGCCAGCTCGAGCAGGAACGTGACCGGCTGGCGGGGCTGATCGACTATGTCCGGGAGCGCGCCGCGCTGCAGA
>JANXYA010000274.1 GCA_025350345.1 Gammaproteobacteria bacterium | reverse complement strand
CCGTGCCGGCGATGTCCAGGTGCGCCCATTTCATCCCCTTGGTGAAGCGGCCGAGGAAGGCGGCGGCCGTGATCGCGCCGCCGTCGCGTCCGGCGATGTTGGCCACGTCGGCGAAATTGGTCTTGAGCTGCTCGCCGTACTCCTCGGTGAGGGGCAGTTGCCAGGCGCGATCGTCCGCACGCCGGCCGCAGGCGACGAGCTCCTGCGCCAGTTCATCATCGTTGCCCATGACGCCGCTGTGGTGGGCACCGAGCGCAACCACGCAGGCGCCGGTGAGCGTCGCCATGTCGATGAGCGCGGCGGGCTTGAAGCGCCGGGCGTAATGCAGCGCGTCGCTGAGTATCAGCCGGCCCTCGGCGTCCGTATTGAGGATTTCCACGGTCTGCCCGTCGGCGCTGGTGACGATGTCGCCGGGCTTGGTGGCGCGGCCGCCGGGCATGTTCTCGCAGGCCGGTATCAGTCCGACGAGGTTGAGGCGCAGCTTCAGGCGCGCGGCCAGGTCGAAGGCGGCCAGCACCGTGGCCGCGCCGCACATGTCGTACTTCATTTCATCCATGGCGGCCGGGTCTTTCAGCGATATGCCGCCGCTGTCGAAGGTGACCCCCTTGCCGACCAGGACGATGGGCGCACTGGCGCGCCGGCCGCCGCGATATTCAAGAATGATGAAGCGGGGCGGCTCGGCGCTGCCGCGCGTCACGGCGAGCAAGCAGCCCATCTTCAGCCGCTTGATCTGGGCGGCATTCAGCGCGCGTGCCTTTACCGCCCGGTGCGTGCTCGCCAGCTGCTTGGCCTGGGCCGCAAGATAGCGCGGCGTGCAGATGTTTCCCGGCAGATTGGCCAGGTCGCGCAGCAGCCGCGCACTGGCCGCGATCCCCTCGCCGTCGCCGAGCCCGCGCCTTGCGGCCACGAGTTCCGCCGCCGCGAAGGGACCGAACTTGACGCGCGCGAGCGCGCTCGCTGGTGGGCGACGCGCAGTCTTCAGGTCGTTGATGCGATAGAGCGCCGCACCGCAGGCCTCGGCCGCGGCTCGCGCCAGCGTGTAGTCATCAAGGCCGCGATCCGCGGGCCGGTCGATCGCCACCACGGCGCTGCCGATACGCGTGCGGGCGAGGGCCGTCACGGCCGTGCCGAGTGCGCGCTTCCATGCCCGGCGCTGATACTGGCCCGCTGCCCCCAGACCGACCAGCAGTACCCGCTTGCCGCGCAGGCCCGGCAGGTCCGCGAGCAGCAGTGAATCACCGGCGTGGCCGGCGAAGTCCCCGCGCTGCAGGAGCTTGCGCAGTCGCCCGCCCGCCGCACGATCGAGGACCCGTGCTTCGGCGCCCAGGACGCGGGTCTCGTAGACCCCGACCACCAGGCAGTCGGCACGTTGCTCAACCGTCTTGCCGGAGTACGCTGAAAAATGCATGGCCAATCCCCTCTATCCAGTTTGCCAGCGCCGCTCATTTCCCTTAGCTTCAGCGCTGGGTCGAGCGGCCGCAGTTTAGCCGAAGCGGCGCAATTCGTGAGGGTGCTTTGCAGATTCTGCAGCGATATGTCTTCCGCGAGATGGCGCTGAATTTCCTGGGCGTGACCGGCGCGCTGGCGGCAGTCCTGTTCATCTACCAGCTCGGCGCCGTGTTGGCGCGGGCCGCGCAGTCCCAGTATCCACGCGGCCTCGTGCTGCAGTTGTTCGCGCTGGGTGCGGCGGAAAATTTCGGGCTGCTGCTGCCCCTGGGACTGTTGCTGGGCATCGTCATGGCCCTCGGCAGGCTCTACCACGAAGGCGAGATGGTCGCCGCGCGGGCCTGCGGCTATGGGGGTGCGCGCGCCTGGCTGCCGGCCCTGATGCTGACACTCCCGGTCCTCGCCCTGAGCGCCTGGCTCAATCTGCAGTTCTCCCCGCAGGCCGCCGCCCGCCGCGCCGAGCTCACCGCCGAGGCGGTGCGCGCCGGGCTGGCCGTGCCCTTCGAGGTGGGGCGGTTTCGCAGCTTTGACGGCGGCCGGACGGTCGTCTACGCGCGCTCCGCCGACGCATCCGGTGAACTGCAGCGGGTGTTCATCAAGCAGACGCAGAGCGCTTCGGTCGTGACCACCGTCGCGCAGCGCGCCCGCCGCGAGCTTGGGGCCGACGGGCTCAGCCAGACCATCGTCCTGCTCGATGGGGAGCGGGTGGAAGGGGTGCCCGGCTCGCGCCGCTACCGCATCCTCAGCTTCCGCGAGCTCAGCGTCCCGCTGGCGGCGCCGGTGCCGGAGGTGCGGCACGAGCGGGTCGATGAGCGCCCGAGCCTGCAGCTGCTCGGGAGCAGCGATTTGAAGGAGCGGGCGGAGCTGCAATGGCGGCTCGGATTTCCGCTGATGGTGCTGATCGCGGCGGCCTGCGCCATGCCCCTGGGCCGGCTGCGGCCGCGCCAGGGACGGTACGAGCGGGTCTGGCGCGCGGTGTTCATCTTCGTCATTTACGGGCAGCTGGCCATCGCGGCGCGCACCTGGTTCGAGCGCGGCACGACCCCGGCGATCGTGGGCCTGTGGTGGGTCCACGCCCTGTTCCTGGCGCTCGCCCTGTGGCTGGTGTGGGGGCAGGAGTGGCGGCAGCGGCGGGTGAGGGCATGAACCGGCTCGATCGCTACATCGCACGCACGGTGCTGGGCGCGATCGGCATGGTGATGGCGGTGCTGCTGGTCTTAGGCGGACTGCTCAATTTCATCGACGAGCAGGGCGCCGTCGGGGTAGGTCATTACGGCATGGGCGAGGCGCTGATTTTCAGCATGCTGAATCTGCCGCGCTTCGCCCTCGATGCCTTTCCCGCCGGTGTGCTCATTGGCTCGATGCTGGGCGTGGGCATATTGGCGCGCAGCCACGAGCTGACCGCGATGCGTGCCGGCGGCATGTCCAAGTGGCGCCAGGCGGGCACGCTGCTCGGCTGCGGACTGCTGCTGCTGCTGGCCGGCCTGGCGGTGGGCGAATACCTGGCGCCGCGGCTTGAACAGCTGGCCGAGGAGCGCAAGGCGCTCGCCCGGTACGACAACCTCAGCCTGGCGGGCGCCGGCGGCGCCTGGGTGCGCGACGGGAATCTGATCATCAATATCGCGCAGCAATCGCGCGGCAGCGAATTCGGCGGCATGCTGGTCTTCGAGCTGACGGGCGACAATCACCTCTCTGCCATCGCGCACGCGGAACGCGCGGCCAATGGCGCGGGCAAGAGCTGGGAGCTCAGTGACTACGCGGAAACGCGTTTCACTCCCACTGGTGTCGATGGCCACCGCGAAGCCCGGCACCAGCTCGATTCGGCCGCGAGCGTGGGCTTCCTGCAGCTGGCGGTGGTGCAGCCCGCGCAGATGGCCTTCGTCGCCCTGTATCGTGCGATCCGCTACCTGCGCGCCAATGACCTGGATGTGCGCAGCTATGAGCTGGCCTTCTGGTCGGGGCTCGCGCGCAGCGTCGCGATCCCGATTGCCGTGCTGTTTGCGCTCCCCTTTGGCTACGGTGCGACGCGTTCCGCGGGCAGTGGTGCGCGCAGCACCCTCGGGCTGGTCATTGGCCTGCTCTACTTCTTCATGCAGCGGACGGTAGAGAGCGGCACCGTGGTGTTCAGCCTCAATCCCCTGGTGCTGGCGTGGGTGCCGACGCTCCTGCTCGGCGGGGCAGCGCTCCTGCTGCTCCAGCGCACACGCTAGCGCGCCGCCGCAGCCGCCGTCTCGATCTGCGCGCGGTGCGTGCGCAGAATCCGTCGTGCCTCTCCAACCGGTGGACGCCCCTGCAGGCGGCCGATCAGCTCGCCCAACTCGTGCCATTTGCGGCCCCACTGCAGCAATCGCACCGCATCCTCGATGACCTGGCGGTCCGTGGCACCGAGCGGGGCGGGGGCGCTCGCCGCACTCGCCGCGCGCACTGCGCGGGTCGCCCGAATGGCCGTGGTGCTGTTGCGGGTGGCGCGCGCGTGCCTTGTGGTGCTGCGCGCGGGCCGAGACCGCGGCTGCTCGCGCGTGGCGGTGTCGCCGGGCGGGAGTATGCCGCGCTGTTCGGTATGCGAATCGGCCAGCGGCACGTGCCGCGCGGCGGGCTGGAAGCCCACGAGGTTGGCCAGGAATGCCATCTGTTCCAGCCCCGCGGCGAACTCGCGGTCGCCGCGCGCGCAGTGCTCCTCGAGCGCAGCCGCCAGTTCGATGATTTTCTGCCGCGCCAGGCGCACGATCCAGCCGGCCGGACGCTCGTGCGGCGGCCAGGGCTGCACGTGCCAGTAGTGGGCGTCGGAGAGCTTGAGGTAGCGCGCATGCAGCTCCAGGCTCTGCTGCCAATGCGCCAGCAGCGCGCGCATGCGCTCCACACTGACCTCGGCATCGTCCTTCGGTTGCGCCATGTCCTCAAG
>JANXYA010000232.1 GCA_025350345.1 Gammaproteobacteria bacterium | reverse complement strand
GTGCCGTCATCTCCAGGGAGACGCTCCGTGGGCTCGAATGCAGCACGTCGTAGCGCCGCAGCGTGACGTCTTCCCATCCCTGGGCGCGCCACGCGCGCTCGACGATGCGCGCCAGTGCGTTGTTGCGCGCGGAGGCCGCCGGATGCGGCTGCAGCGAAAAGATGCGATGCCATTCCCGCGTCTGGGTGGGCGAGGGCGTTGACTGGAAAGAGTTCTCAAGACGGTGCTCTGCCGCGGCGTGCGCTGGCGCGAAGCCCAGGATAGGCACCGGCGCCGCAGGTTCTGTCGGCTCTTGTGCCGCCAGCAGTGACGATGCGCCCAGGAGCGCCGCAGCGAGAATCGTTCTCACCAAACGAGCGTAGAGACTTCCCGGTCCTTTCGCAATACATGCAGCCATATGCAATGATTGGCGCGCGCCCGGACACTACAACTCATAGCCATGCGCCCCGAGACACAAACGGTACTGCACAGCTGGTGCAGGCAGACCGATTGGAACGCACCGACCATCATCGGGGGTGCGGGCGCCCGGCTGCACACCGCCGATGGCCGCTCGATCCTGGACTTCAGCAGCCTGGCGGAGTGCAGCAATCTCGGTCATCAGCATCCGCGTGTCGTCGAGGCAATCCGCGCGCAGGCACAGAAGCTGTGCTTCGTCACCAGCGCCTGGGGTGCCGAGCCGCGGGCGCGGCTGGCGGAGTTGTTGCTCGAGAAGTCCGGCTTCATCGACGGGCGGGTGTTTTTCACCCTGGGCGGCGCCGATGCGAACGAGCACGCCGTCAAGTTCGCGCGCCAGGCGAGCGGCAAGCCGCAAGGCTGGATCATCGCGCGCGACCGTTCCTACCACGGGGCGAGCTATGCGACCATGGCGCTGTCGGGTGATGCGCGTACCACCACGCAGTCCGACCCGAATGCCTATCGCGTGGCGCACGTGCCACCGCCCTACGCCTATCGCTGCCCCTTTGGCACGAGCACGGACAACGCCTGCGGCGAAGCCGCGGCCGAGAGTGTCGGCCAGGCCATCGATGAGCGCGGTGCCGCGGCGGTTGCGGCGGTGCTGATGGAGCCGAACGCCGGCACCAACGGCATCGTGGCGCCCGACAGCTACTGGCCCGCGCTGCGGCGCGGGACGCGGGAGCGCCAGGTCTGGCTGATCGCCGATGAAATCATGAGCGGCTTTGGCCGCTGCGGGGAGTGGTTCGCGTGGCAGCGCTTTGGGGAAGAGGGGCGGCCGGACCTGATGACCCTCGCCAAGGGACTCACGGGCGCGCATCTGCCGCTCGGCGCCGTTGTCCTCTCGGGTGCAATCGCGCGGCGGCTCGAGCCGCAGCTGCTGCTCACCGGTCTCACCTATTGTGGTCATCCGCTCTGCTGCGCCGCGGGCGTGGCTGCGATCGACAGTTACCAGCAGGAGGACCTGATCGCCCGCTCTCGCCGCCTGGGCGCCGCGATGGTCGAGCGCGTCAGGAAAATGCAATCGCGTCACGGCGTCATTGGCGACGTGCGCGGCGGCCAGGGCCTGTTCGCGGTGATCGAACTGGTCCGCGATCGTGCCACCCGCGAGGCGCCGTCGCCCTGGCCGGAACTCCACCCGGCCCTGCGGGCCCTGCTGCACTCGGCGCTGCAAGCCGGCGTCTCTTTCGCCACGCGCGGCAATCTCATACTGCTCGCGCCGCCCCTCGTCATTGAGGAAAAGGACTTGGCCGATGCGCTGGATCTGCTGGACCGGCTGCTGGGCGAGCTGACCGTAGCGCTCGGGAAGGCGATTGCGGTGGGCTCATGAGCTTCAAGCTGACGTACTCGACGATGTTCGATCCTCCGCCCAGGTTGCACGCGGGTTTTGATGAGGCCATGACGCGTGCACTGACCCGGCTGGGCGCGCGGCATGCACTTTATATCGACGGCCGCGACGGGCAGACGGATCGGTGGATGGAAACACGCAATCCCGCCAATCAGCGCCAGGTGCTGGGCCGCTTCGTCGCGGGTCACGCCGTGGATGCCGACGCGGCGATGCAGGCGGCGCATCGCGCCTGGCTGGGGTGGCGCAAGAGTTCCCTGTCGACGCGGCTTACGCTGCTGCGCCGCGTGGGGCAGCTCATCGAGCAGCGTGTCTACGAGATGGCCGCAGCCCTGACCCTGGAGACCGGCAAGAATCGCCTGGAAGCCCTCGGCGAGGTGCAGGAGACGGCCGATTTCTTCAACGGGTATTGCGATGATTTCGAACGTTCGGGTGGATTCGATCGTGCGCTGGCGGACGATCCGATCGCCGGCGTGGTCTCGCGCAATCGGAGCGTCATGAAGCCCCACGGGGTCTGGGTGGTCATTGCACCATTCAATTTCCCGGTCGCGCTGGCCGGAGGCCCCACCGCTGCCGCGCTGGTCACGGGCAACACGGTGGTCATGAAAGGAGCGAGCGCCACGCCCTGGGCGGGCCGGCTGCTCGCCGATTGCATCCGCGACGCCGGGCTGCCACCGGGAGTGTTCAACTATCTCAGCGGCTCCGGCAGCGAGATCGGCGCTCCACTGATCGAACATCCACTGACGGCCGGAGTGACCTTCACGGGCTCGTACGAAGTGGGCATGGGCATCGTGCGCTCGCTCCAGGCGGGACGGATTCCCCGGCCCTGCATAGCAGAGATGGGTGGCAAGAACGCCTGTATCGTCACCGCTGCGGCCGATCTCGAGCGCGCAGCCACCGGCATCGTCCGCTCCGCCTTCGGCATGGGCGGCCAGAAGTGTTCCGCCCTCTCGCGCCTCTACGTGCACCGCGATGTCGCCGACGCCCTGCATGAAAAGATACTGCGGCGCGTCGCGGCGCTCCGCATCGGCGATCCGGCGCTGAAGGACAACTGGCTGGGACCGCTCACGACGCAGAATGGCTACGATGCCTATGCGCGCTACGTGGCGCAGTTGCACGCTGAGGGCGCTCGCGTGCTGTGCGGCGGGGAGCAATTGCGGGACGGTGAGCAGGCGCAGGGGTTTTTTGTGCGCCCCACGCTGGCCGAGGCGCCGCCCGAACATCCGCTCTGGCAGGTGGAGATGTTCCTGCCAATACTCATGTCGCAGCGGGTGTCGTCGATTGAGGAGGCCATGCAGCTCGCCAACCGCTCGCCTCTGGGCCTGACCGCTGGTTTCTACGGCGGGAGTGGCGAGATTGCCTGGTTCCAGGAGAATATCGAAGCCGGTGTGACCTACGCCAACCGGCCACAGGGCGCCACCACCGGCGCGTGGCCCGGC
>JANXYA010000221.1 GCA_025350345.1 Gammaproteobacteria bacterium | reverse complement strand
CCGCAAGGCGATGACCCTTGGGGACGATGAGCACCAGTTCATTGCCCAGCAGATTGGTGCGCGATGACCGGATGATCCTGTCGCGCGTGTCCAGATAGTCCATCCACGACACATCGGCCGACGCATACAGATCGGCCGGGGCGCCGGCCTCGATCTGCTTGGCCAGGGCGGAGGAGGCGCCGAACACCAGGGTCGGGGCCGGATGACCGGCCTTCTGCCATTGCGTAGCGACATCGCCGAGCGCGTTGGTCAGGCTCGCGGCAGCGTACACCCGGACCGCTTCCTCGGCGTACAGGCCACCGGATGTTGCCAGCAGTCCAAAGACGAGCAACGGATGTGTCAGTCGGCGCATGGTGGTGGTTCTTTTTCGTCCGACAAAAACGATATGTAGTGTGGTTCATATCGAAAACCCCTGTCAAACGCTCCAACCCCCATGGCTCGACAATCTGGCGTGCGTGATTCATTGTGACGGGCGGCAGTACTGCAGGCCGCGGCCTGGAAATGGATCCGGAGGAGTTTGGCGGTGGAGGATTCAGACGGAGGCGGTGCGCTGGGTGACGGGGGCGCGCCCGTTGAAATCTACCGGTCCGTGCGTCGAGCCGACTGCGATGAACGCGCGTTCATGCTGGGCGCCGTCGGTATTGCCAGCATGGTCAGCTTTGATGGCCTGGCATTTCAGCTGGGCGTGGACCCCGCTAGTGCCGGCGCTGCCCGTGCACAGCTGCAGTCCTACGACGCGGAGAGCCGCGCGGCCAGGACTCACGTGGCATTCGTGCCGCCGCGTCTGCATCCGGGCGCGTGGGTCGGTTGCGTGTTCTACGTCGCGGTCCTGTATGGGATCGCGCTGGGCGTCTCGAATGGATGGTGGCGACTCGATGCCTTCCAGCGCGGGGAACTCGACGGGGCCCTGGTGCAAAGCGGTCAGTGGTGGCGCGCCTGGACGGCCCTGACTTTGCATTGGGACGGCCCTCATCTCGTCGCCAATCTCGGGGCGGGTGTCTGGTTCGGGTATCTGGCCGGGCGGCAGCTGGGCGCGGGCACGGCCTGGCTGCTGACCGTAACGGGCGCGGCCGCCGCCAACTTCTTCGATGCTCACTTCGGACCGGCGACGTATCGGTCAGTGGGTGCCTCGACTGCGGTGTTCACCGCGCTCGGCCTGATTGCGGCGCATTCCTGGCGAACGCGATTTCATCTTCCGCAACGGCGGGCGCTGCGCTGGGCGCCGCTGATCGCCGGCCTCGTGCTGCTCGGCTGGTTCGGGTCTGCAGGGGAGGGGACGGACCTCGTCGCGCATGCGTTGGGATTCGTGACCGGATGCCTGCTCGGTGCCCTCGCCGCGCTGCGCACCGTGGAAGCGCTCTTTAACCGCGTGCCCCAGTGGGTCACGGGCCTCGCCGCACTGGGGTCACTGGCCCTGGCCTGGGCCTGTGCGCTGGCCAGCTGACTGGTAATGTTTATGGAAAAGTCCCTGCCTGCTGCCGCCCTGTTGGCACTCTCGATCTGGAGCGGCGCTGCGGCCAGCGCCAGCCTGGGCGTACTCATTCCGGTGTCGCAAGGCGAGGAGGTGGCGACCAAGCCCGGTCCGGGCGGCGCGCCGCTGCCGATCCTGCGGCGGGCGCCCAACGACTCGCTTTATCGGGCGCTGATGGCGGAATCCCGGCGCGGCACATTGGCCTTCGTGCTGAGACTCGACGAGCAGGCGCAGCGCCAGAGCGGCCAGACGCCGCAACCCAGTTGGCTGTTGCTGACGGAGGAAGAGGGCGGCTTCGCCAAGCATGGATTCTGGTTACGCCAGTCGGGTCGAGATCGACTCGTTGACCAGCCCTATGTTGCGCTACTGACCGATCCGGCCTCCATTGCCGATGGCAGCTTTGAAGAGATCTTCTCCCATGAGCTCGGTCATGTGCTGCTGCGCCGGCTGCTGCCGCGTTTGCCGGCCGGCATGTCGCGCCTCAGACATGGCAGCCTGACCGTGACCGATGATCCGACGGCGCTGGATGAGGGCTTCGCCATCCATTTTCAGGGCCTGTCGCGCCTGCTGACGGTCAACCCCGCCCTCAGGGCGCACGACGCCGGGTTGGGCGACAAGGCCTTCACGCCCCTGTGGCAAAGCAATGTCGACGGCGCATACCGGATCGATGGCGTGCGGCGCAACTGGTTCATACACCGGCAACTCCTGCCGCCGGGCGATGACGACGCGCTGGCGCGACGCGCCAACAGCAGCGCCTTTGACGTGGCGGCACTGAAAAACGGCAATCAGATGATGGCCTCGGAAGGCGTGGTTGCAACGCTGTTCTATCGCGCGATGGCGACTGGGCCGACGGTGGCCCGATACGCTTCCCTGTTTCGCGCTCTGCAGCGTCTGAACGGCCGGGATCTGCAGCCCGATTCCCCACTGTTGCCGCTGCTGGTCCAGGATTGGATGGTGACCGATCCCCCGCAGGGGAGGCGGTTCATGAAGATATTCGTGGAGACCACCTATGGCGCCACGATCGAGAATACATTGCCGCGGACGACCATGGCGCTGGCGCAGGTCGGAAGGATCGGCAAGCAGGCGGCCTTCGTGGAGCAGTTGAAGGGGGCGCGCGAGCAGATTGCTGCGCTCATAGGGCGCGTGTACCAACAGCCGGCGCTGCTGACCGCCGCCCTTGGTCCCGCGCTCTGGCTCGCCGGTACCAGCCAGCTGGTCGTGAATATTAATACCGCGGAAGCGGAGGAGCTGGCGGCGATTGATCGGAGCCTTGCCAGTTCTGCAGAGAAGATCGTGGCGGAACGCGACGCGCACGGTCCCTACCAGAGTCTGAGTGATCTGGTGCAACGCGCCGGGCTGGCGGCGCCCCTCGCGGACAGGCTCGGCGAGCTGTTGGCAGGTGCCGGAGCGCTGGGCACCAACGAACGATTGTGACGGTGAGGGAGAGAGCGCCATGAATTTCCAGGATGCGAAGGCTGTTGTCACGGGAGCAGCGTCCGGGCTGGGTCGGGCGACCGCCGCGCGCGTGGTTCACGCGGGCGGCAAGGTGGCCCTGTTTGATCTGCAGGACGCGGCCGGGCAGGCCGCTGCGACTGAGCTGGGCAGTGCGGCCAGTTTCCATCGCTGCGACGTGACCAACGAGGCTGAAGTGGACGCC
>JANXYA010000205.1 GCA_025350345.1 Gammaproteobacteria bacterium | reverse complement strand
CGCGTCGTGGCCCTGATCGTGCTCACCGCCATTGTCGGCACACTGCTCGCGACGCCGGGCCTGCCGCCCCTCGATGCACTGCTGTTCGGGAACCTGGGCATCGCGCTGGCCGCAGCCTCGGCCGCGGCGCTCAACCACGTGCTCGACCGGCAAATCGATGCGCGCATGTCGCGCACCCGCGGCCGCCCGCTCCCCACCGGCGCCCTGAATTACCGGCAGGCGCTGGTCTTTGCCGCCCTGCTGGGCGTCGCCTCGATGCTGGTGCTTGTCCTATTGGTCAACGTGCTCACGGCGCTGCTCACCTTCGCCTCGCTGATCGGCTACGCCGTCGTCTACACGCTCTGGCTCAAGCGCGCCACGCCGCAGAACATCGTCATCGGCGGCGCGGCCGGGGCGGCCCCGCCAGTGCTCGGCTGGGCGGCCGTCACCAATACGATCGATCCGCACGCGCTGCTGCTGTTCCTGATCATCTTTGCCTGGACGCCCCCGCATTTCTGGGCGCTGGCGATCGCGCGCCGCCACGAATACGCCAAGGTCGACATCCCGATGCTGCCGGTGACGCATGGCGTGGAATTCACGCGGCTCCATGTGCTGCTCTACACCGTGATCCTCGCGCTGGTCACGCTCCTGCCCTTTCTCACCGGCATGAGCGGGCTGATCTACCTGCTGGCCGCGGTGGTGCTCGGCGCGCGCTTCCTGGTGCACGCCGTGATGCTGAAGCTCACGCGCCGGGAAGAGCTGCCGATGCGCGTGTTCCGCTTCTCGATCAGCTACCTGATGTGGCTGTTCCTGGCCCTGCTCGTCGATCACTACCTGCCGACCACCCAGTTCCTGGCGGGCGCTCACTGATCCCCGGCGTAGTGAAATACGCTCTCCAGGGGCTGGCCGAACACGGCCGAGATCCGGAACGCGACTTCCAGTGACGGCGAGTACTTTCCCTGTTCGATGGCGTTGACGGTCTGGCGAGTGACCCTGATCCGGTCCGCCAGCTCCTGCTGAGTCATCTCGCCGTGCTCGAAGCGCAGTCGCCGCATCTCGTTGCGGATGGCGCTCATGTCAGGCGCTCCGGCGATATTGCACGACCTGGCAGCCGGAGCGCAGAATCTCGGCCGTCACGAGGATGAACAGCAAGGCGTTCGTGTTGAAGACCAGCGGGGGATCGAACGCGCCGAAAAGGCAGGCGAATGCAATACCCGTGGCAAGACCCGAATAGGCGACACGCGTGGCCCGCAGGTCGATCAGTTTCTCGCGTTCATTGCGCGGCGCCTTCGCTTCCTTGGGCGTGCTGAGGGCGACCGCAACGGTCAGCACCACCTGCACGACCACGAGGGCGACGATCGTTACGAGCAGGCCGCCATAGTGGAACCCGTGGGGTTGCGGCCCGGCGAGAATGACTGACCAGAAGTAGAGGCCAAGAATCAGCGCCATGGACAGCATCGAGATCCAGGCGGTTTTTTCGCGAAATGACATGGAGAGCTCCTGTGTAGTCAACTTTGACGGACACAGAGTACAATTAAATATACTTCATGTCAATTATATTTGATATTCTAGACTGAGTCCTGGCGGTCGGCGGGGCGCCCCCATGGGCCGGCAGATCATGAGACGGGTCCTGCCGTAATAAACGGCGGGTTCGATGATGAGGGAGGGCCGTTGGCCGGCCCGGCTGCGGACTGAAGCGCAGCCACAGGATGTCGCCCGTCTCGCGAGCGTAGCGACTGGCCTCTAGAGCAGCTCTTTCCTCTCTGCGTCCTCCGAAATCGACTCCCTCGTGCAGGTTCTCCGGAGTGATGCTGGCCAGGAGTTCCGCCAGGACCACTTTCCTGTGGCTGCGAATCGGCTTGATCACGATCTGCCCTCCCTGTAAACGCATTAGGCCGGCCCCGAGGAACCTGAATTCCCTACTTTTTCGGGCCGTCCCCCCGGTGTCTTCAATGTATATACATCGCCTGGCTACGCCCAGACGAGGCGCGGCACGGCATCCGCCGCGGCGTGCACGAAGGCGTGCTGCTCGAATTCCCCCGCCAGCTGCGCGGCCGCCTCAAGCGCGAGGCCCGCGATGAACAGGCTCTGTTCGGCGGGCCACTGGCCTTCCGGATCGCGTCCCCAGCCCGGCCAGATGGTGAGCCCGAGCGAGGCGAGCCGCAGGTCCAGTCGCGCCTGCGCCACGGCGTTCCGCGGCGCGCACTGCGGCACGCTGTGCGGATTCCACGCGGTCAGGAACACCGATTCGCCCACCCCGAGCTGCGCGTGCACGGCCTGCAGGCGCGGGCAATGCTCATCGATGCGCAGCAGCATCGGGCCGTCGGGCGCCTGCACTTCGTAGACTGTGCGGCGATAGGCCGCCTCGAGCTGCTCGCGCCGCGCGCTGCGCGCTGGACTCACGCGGCCTGACCCTCATCGACCTGCAGGCGGTAGCCGACACCCGCCTCGGTGACGAGGTAGCGCGGCTGGCGCGGATCAGGCTCGAGCTTCTGGCGCAGCATCTTGATGTAGGAACGCAGCCCGCGGCTGTCGCCGAGCCGTTCCGGCCCCCACGCTTCGCGGATCAGCTGCGCCTGGGTCACGATCAGGCCAGCGTTGCGCGCCAGACAGTCGATGACGCGATATTCCAGCGGCGTGAGGTGCAGGGCCCCCTCCGGACCGTGGGCATGGCGTTTCGCCAGGTCCAGGGTGATGGGCCCCAGATGCACGGCGGGCAGCTGCTCGCTCCCGCGCGCGTTGCGGCGCAGGGCGGCGCGCACGC
>JANXYA010000131.1 GCA_025350345.1 Gammaproteobacteria bacterium | reverse complement strand
CGCTGGACGCAGAAACGCTGGCGCTGCTTACCGGGAAGTCTTGATGCGGTTGCTGCTGGATACGCACGTGCTGCTCTGGGCATTGAGTGAACCGAAGCGCTTGGGCGCAGCGGGCCTGGTCCTTATCGACAGCGGGGACGTGCACGTCAGCGTTGCGTCTATTTGGGAGATTAGCATCAAAGCAGCGCGCGGCAGATTAACTGCCAACCCCACCACGGTGCTCAAGGCCATCGAGCCGGCGGGTTTCTCGCTACTGCCCATCCTGGGCGAGCACGCCGCGCGCGTTTTCGACCTCGGCTTGCACCATAGCGATCCCTTTGATCGGCTGTTGGTAGCCCAGGCGCAATTGGAATCTCTGACGCTGCTGTCCAATGACGAAGCACTGGCTGCTTACGGCAGCTGCGTGCAGATCCTTTAGGTCAATGCCGTGCCGGCGGACGGCTGCGTCTGCATCTGCGTGGAACCATGATCGCACCGAGATCGTTACCGGGGGTTGAGGAAAACTTGCGCCAGGCGCACGCGGCGCTGCGGGAGGGCCGCGCGGCGAGCGCGGAGCGCTGGCTGCGCGCGCTCCAGTCGCAATTCCCGGGAGAGGTGAATTCCCTGTGGCTGCTGGGCGCAGCACTGCTGGACCAGGACAAGACAGCGGAGAGCATCGAGACGCTCGAGGCACTGCTCGTCAAGGCACCCGATTTCAACGACGCCCGGGTGGATCTGGCGCGTGCCTACCGGCGCACCGGCCAGGCAGCACGCGCGCGCGAGGAGGTCCGGCGGGTGCTGGAAAGGGAGCCGCATCACCATCGCGCCTGGCTGGCCTACGGCGATGTACTCGTGGATCTCGAGCAATGCGCGGACGCGCGTGTGGCCTTCGAGCGGGCCCGGCTGACCGACCCGCAGCGGCACGCCGTGGAGCAGGCGACCGCCGCACTGGTGGCCGATGACCTTAAGGGCGCCGAGCGCCTGTTTCGCGATATCCTGCGCACCGATCCGAGCCACCTGGCGGGATTGTGCGGGCTGGGCGCGGTCTCGCTCGCGGCCGATAGGCCCAGCGATGCCGAGCGCCTGCTGCGCCACGCCCTCAAGCAATCCGCTTGCAGCCCACTCGCGTGGCGGGGACTGAGCCAGACACTGATGGTCCTCGGGCGCCTCAAGGAAGCGGAAGCTGCCGCACGGCGGCTGACGCGAATGGAGCCTGAGAATCCGCAGAGCTGGATCACGATCGCCGCCGTCGCGACCCGGCTCATGCGCCAGGAAGAAGCGCTCGAGGCCTACGAGCAAGCCTCGCGCCTCAAACCCGAAGAGGTGCGGCTGCGTACCTCCACTGGCCACGTTCTAAAGACACTCGGCCGGCGCGCGGACAGCGAGGCCGCCTACAAGGCGGCGCTGGCCCTGGATCCGGGGAATGCGGAGGCCTATTGGAGCCTTGCGGACCTCAAGAATTACTCCTTCACCGATGCCGAGATCGTGGCCATGCAGCAATTACTCGCGCATCCGGCGATCGCTCGCGCCAATGCGGCGCAGCTGAATTTCGCGCTCGGCAGGGCCTTTGAGCAACGCCGGCAGTACGCTGAGGGATTTGGCTACTACGCGCGCGGCAATGCTTTGCGGCGCCTCGATGCGCCGTTCGACATCGGGCACTTTGAGCACCGCTGCGCACGCATCTGCGCGTTCTTCAATGCGGAGTTTTTCGCGAGCCATGCCGGCAGCGGGAATCCAAGCACCGCACCGATCTTCATCGTCGGCCTGCCCCGGTCAGGTTCCACCCTGGTCGAGCAGATCCTCGCCAGCCATTCGCGCGTCGAGGGCACCATGGAACTGCCCAACATCATCACCATCACGCACCAGTTCGATGACATGGTGGAAAACCGCGAGGGCTATCCAGAAACCGTCGCCACCGCCCCACCCGGGCTGTTCGCAGCGCTCGGGAGCCGCTATCTCGACGAGACCGCACCGCTCCGCAGTGGCCGGGAGCATTTCACCGACAAACTGCCAAACAACTTCAGCCATGTGGGCCTCATCCACGCCATCCTGCCTGGCGCGACCATCATCGACGCCCGGCGCCATCCCATGGACTCGTGCTTCAGCGTATTCAAACAGCACTTCGCCGAGGGACAGACCTTCAGCTACGATCTGCAGGACCTGGGGCGATACTACCGCTGCTATCTGGCGCTCATGGACCACTGGGACACGGTGTTGCCGGGCAAGGTGCTGCATTTCCAGTACGAAGATCTGGTGCGGGACCCAGAGCCGAACATCCGCCGCCTGCTGGAGCATTGT
>JANXYA010000126.1 GCA_025350345.1 Gammaproteobacteria bacterium | reverse complement strand
GCGGACGCCGACCACCCCCAAGGCGGCGCTAAAGGCACGGCGTGCAAGGGAAACCAGAGGGGGATGCCCGACATGGTTGAGGGTGGCTGCGCACCTTGAGCGGGATTTCGCATGCCGTATTCATCAGCTACGCCTCGCAGGACGCGGAGGCTGCCAAGCGCATTTGCGATGCGCTGGGCGCAGCGGGCATAGATGTTTGGTTCGATCAGAGCGAGCTACGCGGCGGGGACGTCTGGGATCGACAGATCAGACAGCAGATCCATGACTGTCGACTGTTCATGCCGATTGTCTCGGCAAACACGGAAGCG
The DNA here is from genome assembly GCA_025350345.1 of Gammaproteobacteria bacterium. GTDB lineage: Bacteria > Pseudomonadota > Gammaproteobacteria > Steroidobacterales > Steroidobacteraceae > FEN-1191. The sequence continues at coordinate 8,537 of JANXYA010000126.1, read as the reverse complement.
CGATTGGAGGGTTATTTCAGGCGCGAATGGAAGCTGGCGGTAGACCGGACGCACGATTTGTCCGATCGGGTCGCATTTCTTATCCCGATAGTCATCGATTCGACCCCCGAAGCGAAAGCCGATGTTCCGGACGCATTCCGGCACGTTCAATGGACACGGCTGCCAGGCGGAGACGCATCGCCCGCGTTCGTAGAGCGGATGCGGCGGCTTATTACGCCGCCTCCGTCGTCTGCCCTGCCGAGTGCCACAGCGCATTCCGGACACGCTGGTGCGCAGATATCCACGCCAGCGATTGGCCCACACCGGGCAGCCAGGGTTGCGTCATGGGTCCTGAGTGGCGTGGTTGCGCTGGGTCTCGCTTACTTCGTCGCCGATAGGATCTGGCTCTCGCAGCATGGAACTGCTGTTCGCTCCGCAGCTAAGCCGGCGGACGACTTGGCCTCGAACGGAGGCTTGGGGGTATAGATATATCCCGTGGAAAAACACAAGGAACACTAGGTAGCGCTCTGAACATGCATTGAAAGCGAGGCTTATTCATGTTCCACAGTCGGACGAGTCCGCATCCTGAAACCGCGTTGATGGGTCCTACCCCTTTGGCGGCGCTTTGAGCGTGTCAGTCTGGACCGAGCAGCTCCACCAGCGCGTCTATCGCCGAAAATTCCTCGTGGCCGAGCGCTGCCCCCGCGGAGTCCGGCCGGCGTATCGCGCGGATGAAGCCGACACCGGCCGCGCGTGCCGCACACAGCACCGTGGCGCTGTCATCGACGAACAGGCTGCGCGCTGCATCGAAGGGCTCGACCTGGCGCAACGCCCGCCAGAAGCGCAGGTCCTCCTTCGGCGCCCCCAGCACGTGCGCGCTGTAGCTGGCGTCGACATGATCGAGCACGCCGGTGCATTCGTGCTTGATCGCCAGTGCCTGCGGGTGGGCATTGGTCAGCAGCACCACGCGCTTGCGGCGCGCGCGCGCCGCGGCCAGGAAACGTTGCGCTCCGGGCAGCCAGCGAATGCGCCCGGCGTCCTGGCGCTTGAGCGCAGCGATGTCGAGCCCGAGCTCGCAGCTCCAGTACTCGGTGCTGTACCAGGGCAGCGTGCCCGCGCAGGCATCGAAGCGCGGCTGCAGGATCGCCTGTGCCGCGGCCGCATCCAGTCCGCGTGCGGCGCCCCAGGCCTGCGGCACCCGCGATTGCCAGAAGTGGCTGTCAAAATCCAGATCGAGCAGCGTACCGTCGAGATCGAGCAGCACGTGGTCGATGTCTTCCCAGTGGGCTTCCAGGAGCGCGGTAGTAGGCATAGGCTCGGCTATGATGGAACTCATGAGCCATGACCCGCAACGGTACGAGCGGATCGACCTGCATACGCACAGCACCTGGTCCGACGGGGCGCTGACGCCCGAGCAGCTGGTGGGGCTGGCGGCCACGCGGCAGGTGCAGCTCCTGGCGCTGACCGACCACGACACCATGGCGGGCTGCCCCGCGGCGGCGGCGGCCTGCGCCGGCCATCAGATCGAGTTCGTATACGGCTGCGAGCTGACCGCCCTGTGGCGCGAGCGCGAGATCCACATCGTCGGCCTGGGCCTCGATGCCGCCTCGGCGGTACTGGACGCTCATCTTGCCGGGGTGCGGGCGCAGCGCCGGGCGCGCATCCAGGCGATCGGCGCGCGACTCACGAAATGCGGGCTGGACGGCGAGCAGCTCAGTGCCGAGGTGCTGGCGCGGGCGGGCACGCCCACGCGAGCGCACCTGGCCCGGCTCCTCGTGGCGCAAGGCCACGCCACCGACATCGACGATGCCTTCAGGCGCTGGCTGGCGCGCGGGCAGCGCGCGGCGGTGCCGGCTCAGTGGCCCGCCATCGAAGCGACCGTCGCGGCCATTGCAGCCGCCGGCGGGGTCGCGGTGCTGGCCCATCCCCACCGCTACCAGACCTCCGCCGGCACCCTGCGCGAGCTGTGCGCGCTGTTTCGCGATGCGGGCGGAGCGGCGATCGAGGTCAGCCTCGCGGGGATGGGACCGGGGGATGCCAGCCAGGCGGCCTCCCTGGCACGCCGCTACGGCCTGGCGGGCTCGAGCGGCTCGGATTTTCACGTCCCGGGGCTCCCGTGGCGCCCGCTGGGTCGCTTAGCTAAGCTACCCGAGGGCGTTTTGCCCATCACCGAGCGGCTAGGCCAGGGCCCTCTGCGCCAGGCCTGGCCGGCAGCAGGCGCACCGCAGGCCTCATGAGAGATACGGGCGACAAGGTCGATCGCGAACTGTTCCGCAACATGCAGAAGTTGCGGGACTTGCGCATCCAGCATCGTGACCTCGACGAGGTGATCGCGCGCCTGTCACTCGATTTCAACATCGACGAGCTGCAACTCAAGCGCCTGAAGAAGCGCAAACTGGCCCTCAAGGACCAGATCCTGCTGCTCGAGAGCCAGCTGATCCCTAATCTCAACGCATAAGGCCGTTCGTGAAAGACACCTTCGCCCCGCTGGCGCGCCTGTTCGAGGACCTGGCCAACGCGCAGACGCTGGAGCAACTGCTGGGGATCGCAGTGGCCGTCGCGCTTGCGCTGCTGGCAGGCCGTGCGGCGCGCGCGGCCAGCGCTCACCGCGCCGCCCCCAGCGTGCCTTGGCAATCGGTGCTGCTGCAGGGACTGGTGGCGCTCGCGGCGGCGTTCAGCGCGCTGCCGCTGCTGCTGCTCGCCAACGCGCTGTATGCGGGTTTGGGCCTGCCGACCGCTGTGCTGGATACGGCGTTCGATCTGGCCGTCGCATTCCTGCTGGTGCGGGCCGGCGTCTTCCTGATCGCCAGGCTCCTGGGGCCGCTGTCCTGGCTGCAAGGCTGGGAATCGCGCCTGGCCTCACTGGTATGGCTCGTGATCGCCCTGCAGCTGGTGGGTTGGTACACCGCCATCGAGACGGCGCTCGAGGCCATCGACCTGGTGCCCGGCAAGACTCACTTCTCCCTCTGGTCACTGCTCAAGAGCTTCGTCGTGGTCACCGGCTTCGTGCTGGTGAGCGGGCTGATCGCCCGCGCCGTCGAGCGGCGCGTGATGAAGCTCGACGGCGTGGCGGCCTCGACGCGCCTCGGCATCAGCAAGTTCAGCCACTTTTCCCTGATCAGCCTCGGCGCGCTGCTGGGCGTCAGTGCGGCCGGCCTGGACCTGACCACGCTCACGCTGCTGACCGGTGCGATCGGCATCGGCCTGGGCTTCGGCCTGCAGGCGATTGCCAGCAACTTCGTCAGCGGCTTCGTGCTGCTGCTCGACAAGTCCATCAAGCCTGGCGACGTCATCAGCTTCACCGGCCTGACGGGCACCAACACGGAGAATTTCGGCTGGGTGCAGGAGCTGCGGGGCCGCTGTGTCGTGGTGCGCGACCGCGACGGCGTCGACACGCTGGTGCCCAACCAGAACCTGATCACCAGCACGGTGATCAACTGGAGCTACTCCGATCGCAAGGTGCGACTCAAGTTGCCAGTGCGGATCAGCTACCGCGACGATCCGGAGATCGCCCTGCAGCTCCTGCTGGGCGCCGTGGAGGGCAACCGGCGGGTATTGCCCGATCCTGCGCCGGTCACGCGCCTGATCCAGTTTGGCGATAACGGCATGGACCTGGAGCTGCGCTTCTGGATCGCCGATCCGCAGAACGGCGTCAACAACGTGCGCTCGGATGTCAATCGGCGCATCTGGCGCCTGTTCCGCGACCGCGGCATCACGATCCCAGTGGCCCAGCACGAGGTGCGCATGCTCGGGCGCGAACCCGCCGCGTGAGCTCCGGTGTGCAGATACCGGACGGCGATGTATCGCTGAGTTTCGTGCGCGGCGCCGGCCCGGGCGGCCAGAACGTCAACAAGGTGGCGACCGCCGCGCAGCTGCGCTTCGACCTCCCCGGGACGCGCATGCTCGATGAGCGCGCCAAGCAGCGGCTCCGGGCCCTCGCCGGCCACCGCCTGATCGACTCGGGCGAGATCCTGATCATGGCCCGCAACCACCGCACCCAGGAAGGCAACCGGCGCGAGGCGATGGAGCGGCTCCAGGAGCTGATCGGGCGCGCCCTGACGGTGCCGAAGACGCGCCGCGCCACCCGCCCGACCCGGGCTGCCAGGGAACGCCGCATTACGGCTAAACTGCACCGGCAGCGCAACAAGCGGCTGCGGGCGGCCGTCCGTCACGACGATTGAGACGCCGGAACATCGACAACAACAAGGGGGATTTATGATCTCGATTTCTTCACTCTGGCTGCCCATCCTGCTGGCCGCCGTCACCGTCTTCGCCGTCAGCTCCATCATGCATACGATTCTCGGCTACCACTGGAACGACCTGCGCCGCCTGCCGCAGCAGGATGCACTGCTCGATGCGGTGCGCGGATTGAACGTTCCGCACGGCGATTACGCGCTGCCCAAGTGCGACAACATGAAGGACATGCGCAGCCCCGAGTTCAAGCAGAAGATGGCGCGCGGCCCCTTCATGCTGCTCACCGTGACGAGCGGGGACATGGCGATGGGCAAGAGCCTGCTGCAGTGGTTCGTGTACCTGCTGGCGGTCGGCGTGTGCTGCGCCTACATCGCCGGGCGCGAACTGCACGTCGGCGCGACCTATCTGCAGGTGTTTCGCCTCACCGGCTTTGCCGCCTTCATGGGCTACGCGATGGCGCTCCCGCAGGCATCGATCTGGTATCGCCGCAACTGGCGCATGACGGTGGTCACCATGTTCGACGGCCTGGTGTTCGCGCTGCTGACCGGCGGCGTGTTCGGGTGGCTCTGGCCGCGCTAGGACCCACCGTGCCCGCGGCGGCTAGCCGTGGGTGACCTGCAGGATGGAGTGCCGGATCTGCTCCGAGAGCACGATCTCGGCGTCCTCGGCGACGTGGAGCAGCACGGTGTCGAACACCAGGTGGCCCGCGGCATTGACGCTGAGCACGGCGCGTGCGCGCAGCAGGTTGATGAAGCTGCCGAACAGGGCACGATCGAAGAACTCCGGTGAATTGAAGCCGTACAGCAAGGTCATGCGCTGGGCCATCATCTGGCAGCGCTCCTCCAGGGCCTTCTGCGTGATCGCGCCGCTCCCGGCGCGGATCAGCAGCGCAATCGCCAGGTAGTAGCGCTCCACCGTCTGCAGCGTGACCTGCGCGAGGAGCGAGAGCTGCATCGCCGCCGCCGAGCTCGGCGCCGGACGGCGCCAGAGCCCCGCGCCGCCGCTCTCCAGCAGCCCGCACTGCGCCAGCGCCGCGAGCACGGCCGCGACGACGGCGCTCACCTCGGCCTCGCTCCAGCGCAGCGACAGCTCGGCGGCCACGTAGGGATAGATGCGGCTGGCGAATCGCTGGATGTCCACGCCGGGCAACTCGGCGTTGCCCAGGAAGCAGCAGGCCACGAGCGAGGGGAGCGCGAGCAGGTGCAGGACATTGTTGCGGTAGTAGGTGGCCAGCACCGCGTGCTCGGCGCTCATGCGCACGAAATCCCCGGCGCGGTGCGTCTCGCGCTTGATCAGCTGGAGCCTCACGCCATAATCGACGATGGCGGAGGCGCTCAGCTCCGTGAGCGTGACCCGATCGCTGTAGGGCACCAGGCGCAGGACCGCCAGGAGCGTGTCCAGCTGCAGCTGCAGTTCACTGGCGAGCGCCATGTGCCGCGGCGTCGCCAGCAGCGCGAGGGCCAGCAGGTTGACCGGGGTCACCGCGGCCGCGGCGTTGATGTTGCGCATCACCTGGCCGGCCAGTTCATCGACCAGCGGGCCGACCCAGCGCGGCCGCTCCTGCCCGATGCCGGCGGCCGTGCGCCAGTCCGGCGCGTGGCGTTCCAGCAGCCGATCAAGGTGGATGGGCTCGCCCAGGTTGACGTGCACGCGCCCGAAGCGCTCGCGCAGGCGACCGAGGCTGCGCAACAGGACGCCGATCGACTCTTTTTCCTTGGGCAGACCCGACAGCTCATTGATGTAGGTGGCGCCTTCCCAGATGCGCTCGTAGCCGAAGTACACCGGTACGAACACCACCGGCCGGCGCGGCTGGCGCAGGTAACTGCGCACCGTCATCGACAGCATGCCCGTCATGGGCGCCAGCAGCCGGCCGCTCCGGCTCCGTCCGCCCTCGATGAAATATTCGATCGCGTGTCCGCGAGCCATGATCGCAGCCAGGTACTGCATGAACACTACGGTGTAGAGCGAGCTGCCGCGAAAGCTCCGGCGCATGAAAAATCCGCCGCCCTTGCGCAGGTAGCGGCCCACGATCGGCAGGTTCAGGTTCACGCCAGCGGCCACGTGCGGCACCGCGTAGCCGCGCCGGTAGATCGCGTAGGACAGCAACAGGTAGTCCATGTGGCTGCGGTGGCAGGGCACGTAGACCAGCTCGTTCCCGTCCGCCACCTGTTGCAGGGTGCGCTCGACGTGGGTGAGCTCCACCCCGTCGTACAGCCGGTTCCACAGCCGCGTCAGCAGGAGCGAGGCGAAGGTCACGAAGGCGTGGGAGTAGTTGGCGGCGATCTCATCGATGCAGCTGCGCGCCTCGAGCAGCGCCAGGCGCCGGCTGTCACCGCTCCTATCGCGCGACATCTGCGCGACGACCTGGCGCACGGCGCGCGAACGCAGGACCTCGGCGACGATGGTACGGCGGTGCGACAGGTCCGGCCCGATGCGCGCCGCCCGCGCCCGCGCCAGCTGCCCGCGCAGCGCGCGCGCCACCCGGCGTGCCGCCGAAGCCGTGTCGGCCTCCCCGCCCAGCAGGCTCCGCAGCGAGACCGCGTCTCCCATCTGCACCATCACATTGCGGCCATTGACCAGCACGGCGAAGCCACGCCGCAGCCGGCTCCCGATGGCCCAGTCTTCCGCCAGCATCAGCCGGAAGAGCGAGGGTTCCTTCTGCGGTGCCCGGCCCCAGAAGACCGCCGTGGGCACGAGCGCCACGTCGAGCGAGGCGTCGCCGCGCAGTGCATCGATGAGCACGGCCAGTTCCGCCGGCGTGCGCCGATCGAGCCGGGTGCGCCACACTCCGACGGGTCGCTCGAGGGCAAAGACGGCGCGGGCGGAAACCTGCGGCGCGGCCAGCAGTCGGCGGCGCGGCCGCGGCAGGCGCGCGCTGGCGCAGGCCGTGCGCAGCACCGCCAGATCGACGGGGCTGCGCCGCTCCAGCACGTAGCAGACCGGCGCCGCGCTGTCGCGCAGCCGCGCGGCGACGTCCGCCGGTTCCAGACGGGCGCGCGTCCAGAGCGCAACAAATCGGGCCAGGAACGAGTCCATGGAATTGCGCGCTCGGGACCGCTAACGGAATCCCAGCCGCAGGTCGATCGCCACCAGGAAATGCGCGAAGAAATGATTGATCGTCTGCAGCTGGTCGTACATGCGGTGATCGGTGTCGAGCAGGTGCAGCGTCGCGCGATACTGGCGCGCAAAGGCGATGCTGTGCGCCGGGGGTACCACCTCATCGCGCCAGCCGTGCACGATCGTGGTCGGACAGTCGATCACGCCCTTGCGGAGCGGTGGCAGGTCATCCATCAGCAGGGCCGGTGCCAGCAGGAAGACCCCGCGCGCGTGCAGGAGCGAGGCGGCGGCAACGGCGACATAGCCACCGAGACTGGAGCCGGCGAGCACCAGTTCACCCGGCAGTTTCTGGCAATGCTCCACCAGCTTGGTGATCCGCTCGCGCGGTGAGTCGATGCCGCGGTAGTCGAGCGAGTCGGCGCGATACCCTTCGTTGCGCGCAATATCGGCGAGGCCCACGATCTTCCGGCTCCACGGCTCGCCTTCCCGGCCGTGCGAAAAAATGACATATCGTTCCGGCATGGCGCCATGATACTCCGGACGGCTTACACTCAGGCCGCGCTCACCAGCGCTCGCAGTATCGCGGTTTCGATCTCCACCGCGACGCGCGCACCCGCGATCGCCAGGCGGTTGCTGGTCACCGCACGCACCGTACTGCCGCTGCGTTCGTGCGTCACGAGCCAGGAGCGGTATTCAGCCGCCTCGCCGGTGGCGAAACCGAACAGCAATCGACAGCTCCCCTGCGCGACCGACTCCACCGTGTTGAGCCGCTCATCGCAGATCACGAAATAGCGCTGCTCGTCCCGCTCGGCGCCAAAAGCCCCGGACGCCGCGACCGAGGCCAGGAAGGCGTCGGCCTGCGCGCGCGCGTGCTGCCACTGCTGTGCACCACCGCTCCTCAGGCGCGTCCAGCGCGTACCCTCGAGGATGCAGGCCTGCAGCCACAGGCTCAGGCGGCGCGTCTGCAGATCGCCTGCCCCGCCCCTGACCGCGCTCTCCGGCAGGAGCGTGCGCGCGCCCTGGAGCGCAGCGAGGCCGGGCCGCAGCTCATCGAAGCCGTTGACCCCCTGCTGCGCCAGCTCCTGGCGCTGCGCCGCGTCGAGCGGGAACTGCGCGCGCATCGGGGAGCGGAGGTATGCCGCGCTCGCGCGCCGATCGGGCTGTGCGCCGGCGGCCTCGCAGCGCGCGAGCAGGCCGGCGATCGCCCCGCAGGGCGCAAACACCGCGCTGCGCCCGCAGGCGATCGGCGGCGATGATCCGCGGCAGGAACAGCAGCGCGTTGGCGCTGTGAAACGGCCAGCGCATGG
>JANXYA010000104.1 GCA_025350345.1 Gammaproteobacteria bacterium | reverse complement strand
CGCGCAGCGCCTGCACGGCGGCGTCCAGTTCGATCTGCGTTGCCCTGACAGCCCTTGCCATGGATGTATTCTGCTCGCGCCTGCGGCTACTCGAGCGCCACGCGCCGCCACTCACCCGCGTCGCGCCGCAATTCGTAGGCGGGCCAGTAGTGCCGGTCGAGCTTCAGCGTGATCAGCTCCGGCGCGCCGTTGAGGGCCACCGTCCGGATCCGCAGCGAGGAGCGATCGGCGCGCCCGCTCACCTGCCTGAGAAAGCTGTCCAGGTCCGGTGTCGGCTGGCCATCGACCTCGATGATGCGGCGCCCCGGCACCAGTCCGTAGCGGCTGGCCGGCGATCCGTAGGCGTAGTAGGCGACATAGACTCCGCTGGGCTCCAGCCCGCGCTGCGCGCTGATCGCGCGATGCGGAGCCTGCAGCGTGGCTCCCGCCCACAGCAGCACGCGATCCAGTTCATTGCCGCCGAGCGTGGCCGTCTTCACGGACAGCGTGTGCTCACCGTCCGTGCGCCAGACGGTCACCTGCACGATATCGTGTGCGGCGACTGCCCGCTCGACGTCGCGGAAGCGGGTGACGGGCTGGCCGTCAACGGCGAGCAGGATGTCCCCGGGGCGGAGCAGGGCCGCTGCCGCCGACCCGCCCACGAGCCGCGCGATGCTCAGCACCTGGCGCTCGGCCGGATTGCTCTTGGCGATGCGCGCCATCCAGGAATCGCTCAATCCCAGTCCGTGCGCCTCGGCCAGGGTCTGGGTGACAAACTCGGCCTCGAGCGAATGGAGCGGCGCATCGCGGCGCACGATATCCAGCGTCTCAGCGATCAGGTCAGCGGCCATGCCGTGGCTCTGCTGGACCAGCTCGCGGCCATTGTCCGAGGCGAAGCTCGCCCACAGGCCGCGCACGCCGCCGTCGCGATCGGCCAGCACGCCGACGACATCTTCGGGCGGATTCACCACCGCCGCCACTTCGATGTTGCTGTCGCGGAAAGCCACCGAGCGGGACAGCGGCAGCATCAGCGGATCGACCGAGGCGATGGTCGTGGCGCGCGAGCGCAGCTCACCGCTCCCGTCGATGCCCACGACGTCCACCTTCTCGCCGGCACGGAGCGGCGCGGTCGCCAGCCTGGCCGCCCGCACATCCGTCCCCTTGATGAGGGCCGGGTCGTACTGCACCACCGCCAGGTTGTGCAGCGGGTGCACGTAGACCACCTTGCCGGGTATCTCCACCGTGCCGGCAAAGGTCAGGCGCACATCGCCGATCGAGACCGGCACCGTATTGCGATCGGTGATCACCAGGCCGCGCCCGGCGTCAATCACCAGGCCCGTGCCATGGTAATTGCGTTCGTTCACGCCGGAGATCGGATAGGGCATGTCGAAGGTAATGCCGACCAGCGAGGGCGCCAGGCGGCGCACCGTCGCGTCCGCGGAGGTCGGCAGCTGCGCCACCCCGCCGGTCGGCGGCGGTGCCGCCGTGCCGGCCGGCAGGTCGGTGCAATCCCAGAACCCGCTGCCGTCGTTGCGTTCGCAGTGGCGCGCGGGAAACCAGCGGCGGTCCATGTGTACCGAGCGCAGCTCGGCGCGATTGGGATCATCGATGGTCCGGTAGCGCACCGCGAAGCGCTCACCGTCGCCCCGCGGGGCAATGGCGGCTTCGAAGTCCGCCAGCGTCGCCACCGGCTTGGAATCGACCTCGGTGATCACCGCGCCGCGCGGCACGCCGGCGGCGTCCAGGCTGTAGCCGGAGGAAGCGACGAACACGCCGCGGATCGGCAGGTGAAAATGTCTCGCCTCCTGGTACGACAGGGTGTGCACGACCGCGTCGCCAAACTCCAGGTAGGCAGCCGGCGTAATCGCGTGCAGATCCTCCACCGTCAGCTGCACGGCAAAGGGCTGGCCGCCGCGCTCGAGCTCGAGCCGCACCGCGCTGCCGATCGAATCATCGAGCACCGCCTCCAGCGGCTCGAAACCACTCACCAGCGTGCCATTCAGGCGCACCAGCACATCGCCCGGCGCCAGCACCGTGGCACTGGCC
>JANXYA010000099.1 GCA_025350345.1 Gammaproteobacteria bacterium | reverse complement strand
CCGTGCTGGCGAGCGCCGGGATCTGCCCGGCCTGCCAGCACCATCTGCGCTTCAGCCTGCCCACCCCGAACGTGGCCTCGACCGGCTACGCCGCGTTGCAGGTGGAGGGCACGGTGCGGCACAAGCAGGCCGACGAGCCCTGCGAATTCTGTGTGGTACTCTCGATCGCCAATGAGCGTGGCGAACAGATCACCCGACAGGTCGTGGGCGTCGGACTGCTGCAGCCCTCCGAGGCCCGCCGGTTCAGTGTCTCGGTCAACCTGGTACCGGCGCAGACGCCCTCCGGCCGCAGCGAGCACTAGCTCGCCGGAGCCATCGATCGGGCCCCGGCCATGATCACGCTGCGACCGGCGGCCGAGCGTGGCCACGCCCAGCACGGCTGGCTCGATTCCTGGCACAGCTTTTCCTTTGCGGACTACCGTGATCCGCGCCACGTGCACTTTGGCCCGCTGCGGGTGATCAACGAGGATCGCGTCAAGGCAGGGGGCGGCTTCGCCCCGCACCGGCACCAGGACATGGAAATCATCTCCTACGTGCTGGACGGGGAGCTCGAGCACCGCGATTCCCTCGGCACCGGCTCGATTATCCGCCCCGGTGATGTGCAGCGCATGAGTGCCGGGCGTGGCGTGTCGCACAGCGAGTGCAATCCGTCCCAGACGGCCCCAGTGCATTTTCTCCAGATCTGGATCATGCCGGCGGTTCGCGGCATTGCTCCGGAGTACGAGCAGCGCCACGTGAGCGAGGCCGACCGGCGCGGCCGGCTGCGGCTCATTGCCTCGCCCAATGGCTCAGGCGAATCGCTCCGCATCCACCAGGATGCGCGGGTGTATGCAGGGCTCCTCGATGGCGCGGAATCCGCGGCCTTGACCCTCGCACCGGAGCGGCTGGGCTACGTGCACCTGGCACGCGGTGCAATCAGCCTCAACGGGCAAAGGCTCCAGGCGGGCGATGGCGCCTTGCTGCGCGATCAGGCGACGCTAGCCTTAAGCGATGGGAGTGCCGCCGAGGTGCTGGTATTCGACCTGTCGAACGAATAACGTTCCCTCCACCATGATCCGCACGATCCAGATTCTGGTGCTCCTGTTCATTGTGATTGCGGCGGTAGGGGTCGCCGCGAAGCGCCTGAAAATCCCGGCAGCGATCCTGCTGGTGCTGGCGGGCATAGTGCTGGCCCTCATCCCAGGTCTGCCGGACGTCAGGCTCGCTCCTGAAGTCGTCCTGCTGCTGGTGCTGCCGCCGATCATCTATTCCTCCGCGGTCGCCATGAGCTGGCGGGAATTTCACGCCAATCTGCGCCCGATCTCGCTGCTCGCGATTGGCTGCGTCGCATTCACGACCGTGGCGGCCGCCGCCTCGGCGCACTGGATCCTGGGATTCTCTTGGCCGGTCGGCTTCGTGCTGGGCGCCATCGTCTCCCCGCCCGACGCCATGGCGCCGCTGTCGATCGCCCGCCGGCTCCAGCTGCCGAAGCGGCTCCTGGTCATCCTCGAGGGCGAGGGCCTCGCCAATGATGCCACCGCGCTGATCCTCTACCGCTTCGCCGTGGTGGCGGTGAGCGCCGGCGCGTTCTCCTACAGCCGGGCGGCGGGACTGTTTGCCGGCATTGTCGCCAGCGAAATCCTCTGGGGCCTGGTGGTCGGCTGGGCGATGCTGCGCCTGCGCCGCTGGATCCGTGAGCCGCAGATCGAAATCCTGCTGTCGGTCCTGACGCCCTTCATCGCCTACTGGCCGCCCCAGCACCTCGGGGGTTCGGGCGTGCTGGCGACGGTCACGGCCGGCCTGTACGTCAGCTGGAACGGCGGCTCCCTGATCAGTGCGGCGACGCGCCTGCAGGGCATCTTTTTCTGGGACGTGCTGGTCTACCTGATCGAGGGCCTGGTCTTCCTGATCACCGGATTGCAGACCCGCGCGTTGCTGCGGACCATCGGTGGCTATCCAATTTCCGAGCTCGTCCTCTCCGCCGCAGTGGTGAGCCTGGCGGTCATCCTGGCGCGCTTCATGTGGATTTTTCCGGCGACCTACCTGCCGCGCCGACTCATACCCGCGCTCGCTCGCCATGATCCGGCGCCACCCTGGCAGTGGCCCTTTGCACTCGCCTTTACCGGGGTCCGCGGTATCGTCTCGCTGGCCGCGGCATTGGCTGTCCCGCTCGTGCTGACCAGCGGCCAGCCCTTCCCGCACCGCGACCTGATTCTGTTCCTTACCTACGCCGTCATCGTGGTCACCCTCGTCGGCCAGGGCCTGCTGCTTCCCGCCGTGATCAGGGGCCTGGGTCTCGTCGATGCGGGTGCGTGCGAGCGTTACGGGGATCGGATCGAGGAGATCGAGGCGCGCCGGCTGGCCATCGAGTCGGCCATCGAGCAGCTGCATCAGCTGGCCGCGGAGCGGGAACTGCCCGCGGAACTCATGCAGGACCTGCACACCCACTATCGCGGCCGGCTGCAGCACTTCGAGCATGAGCACGGCGAGGCCGAGCAGGCGCCGCACGCGGCAGAAGCGCAGGACGAGATCGAATTGCTGCTCATCAGCGCCGAACGGAAGCGCATCAACGAGCTGCATCACGGCGGGGCGCTGAAGGACGAGGCACGCCGACGCATCGAGCGGGAGCTCGATTTACGGCAGGCCCACCTGGCCAACCACTCGCACCGACACTAGCCAGGCACTAACCCGTTCTTAAGTTCTGCTGAGTGCCATTTATAATGGGGACTCTACGCGACAGGTGCGACCTCATATTTCAGCTAACCGACGCACCGTGTCGGGGAATCGCTGCACCAGTCGAATCAGCAACGCGGCCTGTGCATTGGGCTTCGCGCGCCCCTGTTCCCAGTTCTCCAGCGTTCGCACGTTGGTCCGCAGGTACCCGGCGAACAGTCCACGCGATAGATTCAGCTTCTGGCGCAGATTCGTCAGCTCGCGGGCGGAGATTTCGGGCGCCGGTTTCAGCGCGATGGCATGCGTCCGCAGTGTCCGTTTGCCGGCGCGCTGGTCCGCCAGGGCGTTGAACCCCTCCGTCAATTCATCCATCAGGTTGCGCCGCTTCACGCCTTTGTCCTCAGCTGCAATTCGCCCTTTACGAGACTCTTCAGTGCCGGGCGTTGCATCGTATACGCAATATGCGTATAGATGAAATATTGCCCTGGCGCCGACTGCCATGGCCGACTCTCAACACCTCAAAGACCTGCTGCCGGAAGCCGAGTGGTTCGCAGACTTCTTGTGTTCGGTGCCAGTGACAGGTGTCAATAGGACCGTGAGTGCGCGGCCGGAGGCTCTATGCGCGAAGGTCTCAGCCGCGCACCACCTTCTGATCGATGGCACCGAAGATCGACGCTCCGGCCTCATCGAACATCTCGATGCGTACGCGATCACCGAAACTGAGAAAGGGCGTGCTCGGCGTGCCCGCAGCGATCGTCTCAAGCATACGGGTCTCGGCCAGGCAGGATGAGCCCCTGGACCGATCGGTATTCGAGACCGTGCCCGAACCGACGATCGTGCCGGCGCCGAGTGAGCGCGTGCGCGCGCAATGCGCGATCAGCGCTGGAAAATCGAAAGTCATATCGACGCCGGCCTCGGGGGCGCCGAGCTTCCGGCCGTTCACGTGGCTCTGGAGCGGCAGATTGACCTTGCCACCATCCCAGGCCGCCCCGAGCTCGTCGCTGGTCACCGCAACGGGCGAGAAGGCCGTGGCGGGCTTGGACTGGTAGAAGCCAAAGCCCTTGGCGAGCTCCGGGGCGGTCAGGTTGCGCAGCGTCCAGTCGTTGACCAGCATCAGCAGGCGGATATCGCGCCGGCTGCGCACCTGCGCGGCACTCGTGCCCATCGGCACATCGCCGGTGATCACCGCCACCTCGGCCTCCAGGTCGATGCCCCAGTCCTCGGACAGAAACGACGCCTCATCGGTGGGCCCGAGAAACTCATCCGACCCGCCCTGGTAGACCAGCGGGTCGGTCCAGAATGAGGGCGGCATCGACGCACCGCGCGCCTTGCGCACGAGCTCGACGTGATTGACGTAGGCCGAGCCGTCCACCCATTGATAAGCGCGCGGGAGCGGTGCGGCCACGCCGCCCGAGCCCACCGGGAACGCTTCACCGTGACGCCCCGCATTCAGTGCTGCCGATACCTGGAGCAAGTGCGGCGACAGTTCCTCCCAGCGATCGAGCGCCTGTTGCATCGTGCCGGCCAGCTCCGGCACGGCCACGCAGCGCGCGAGGTCAGCGCTCACGACCACGAGGCGCCCGTCGCGCCCTGCCTTCAGGCTGGCCAGTTTCACTTGCCCTTGCCTTTCCAGGAATCGACGTAGCCTCCCCATTCAACCGCGGCGGCGGCCGCACCGATCTCGAGCGGATCGCGGCAGTCGACCATCACGGCGATCTCATCGGTGGCGGGCTTGGCTTGCACCAGCATGCGCTCCAGCGCCTTCGGGTGCGGGCCGTGGGTGAAGCCGCTGGGGTGGAAGCTCAGCATGCCGGGGTGGATATTGTCGCGACTGAAGAAATCCCCCGCATGGTAGAAGATCACTTCGTCGTAATCGTCGTTGTTGTGGAAGAACGGCACCTTGATGGCGCCCGGATCGGTCTCGAAGGGGCGCGGCACGAAGGTGCAGACCACGAAGCGGTTCGCCACGAACGTGGAGTGCACCGAGGGCGGCAGGTGGTACCGATGGCTCATCACCGGCCGGAAATCCTTGACGTTGATGCGGCAGGCGCACAGGTCCCCGTGCCAGCCGGTGGCATCCAGCGGGTTGAAGGGAAAGGTCGCCGTCGATATGGCCCCGCGGCTCTTGATGCGCACCTGCCATTCACTCTCGGTCTGCTGGGTCCGAAACGCCTCGTCGATCGCCGGGACATCGAGCATCGCCGGATCGAACAGCGCATGCGGGCCGAGCAGTCCCTTCTCGGGCAGCAGGTAGGAGGCGTTGGTGGCCTCGATCAGCAGGAGCGAGGCGCCGGCGGGACATTCCAGCCGCCACATGGTGCCGCGCGGCAGCACGAGGTAATCACCCGGTGCGAACTCCAGGTGCC
>JANXYA010000106.1 GCA_025350345.1 Gammaproteobacteria bacterium | reverse complement strand
CGCGGTGGGAGATATGCAACGAGCCGTGGCGCGAGGGATCACGCTCCCTGCCGGGTATTCGCTCTCCTGGTCGGGTCAGTTCGAGTATCTGCAGCGCGCCGAGGCCAAACTCAAGGTGGTGGTGCCAGCGACGCTTCTGATTATCTTTGTGCTGCTGTACTTGAACTTCCGGCGTTTCGATGACGCGCTACTGATTATGGCCACGTTGCCCTTCGCGCTCGTCGGCGGATGTTGGTTCATCTATCTGCTGGGCTACAACCTTTCGGTCGCCTCCGCCGTAGGGTTCATTGCCCTCGGGGGCGTCGCGGCCGAGATTGGCGTCGTCATGCTGGTGTACGTGAACCAGGCTGTGGCTGCCCGCGAAGCGACCGCTCAGCTCCAGAGTGAACGCGATCTCACACTGGCAATTATCGAAGGGGCGGCGCTGCGTGTGCGCCCCATCGCCATGACGGTCGCCGTGATCATCGCGGGCCTGCTCCCCGTCATGTGGGGCACGGGCACCGGCTCTGAGCTCATGCGGCGCATCGCGGCGCCCATGATCGGCGGTATGGTCACCGCGCCTCTCCTATCTATGTTCGTCGTCCCGGCCGTCTTCATGCTGATCCGGCGGCGCCAAATCAACACTCGTTTGTCCACTCCATCCTAAGGAGTCATGATGAAATCAATTTCCGCAGCACTGATGTCGACCTGTCTTGCGCTCGGACTGGTTCAGAGCGCGTTGGCTAGATGCGGGAGTCGTCAATACCGACCTCAATCCGCGATTTACATTCGCGTTTCCTGAACTCATACGCGAAGCGAAAAAGACGGATTCCTAAAAGATGGAAGACATCGGCCCTACATCGTACCCCAGTCGATTTGTCGCAGGGAATCTCGGGATCGATCTCTTACAACCAGCACACACGACAACCTTCGGAAACGTGCCTCACGCTGCACTTCATACGGACCGTCATCCGGTATCCTTGCATTTATGAATACTGGCCTTAGGGATTCGGGGTCCGCCGCAGCGCTGGCCTCGGCCATGCTCTTCGGCGTGACCACGCCGCTCGCCAAACTGCTTCTCTCTTCGAGCCCTCCGCTGCTCGTCGCCGGCCTCCTGTACGCCGGGAGCGGGTTGGGATTGAGTCTATGGGTAGTCATCCAGGACCGCGGTCGGTTCTCGCCCGGACTTGCCCGCGGCGAATGGCCGTGGCTTGCGAGCGCTGTCGCGGCGGGAGGCGTCGCCGCACCCGCGCTGCTGATGTACGGACTTGCTCAGTTGAATGCGGCAACAGCCTCTTTGCTGCTCAACCTCGAAGTGGTGTTGACCGCCGTACTGGCATGGGTCGCCTTCCGCGAGGCAACAAGCCGGCGTATCGTAATCGGCTTTGTCGCCATATTAATCGGAAGCTTGGTACTCAGCTGGCACGGAATGATGTCTGGCTTTGCGCAGCTAAAGGCGGTACTGGCGATTGTCGGCGCGAGCCTCTTGTGGGCGCTCGACAACAATCTGACGCGCAGGATTTCTGCCGGAGATGCACGTGTCATCGCGGCGGTGAAAGGAATTGCTGCCGGCACGACCAACACGACTCTTGCTTTCTCGCTTGGCGCGTCGCTCCCGACGGTCGGCCACGCCGTGGAAGTCCTTGGACTGGGGTTCTTCGGCTACGGCGTCAGTCTCGTGCTGTTCGTCTATGCGTTGCGTCACCTCGGAACCGCGCGCACCGGCGCCTACTTTGCGACAGCACCGTTCGTTGGCGGCGCGTTGGCAATCGCGGTCTTCGGCCAAAACGGAGACTGGACATTCTGGACTGCGGCACTTTGCATGGCGGTTGGGGTGTGGCTCCATTTGACGGAGCGACATGCTCATGAGCATGAGCACGAATCAATGACTCACAGCCACGCGCATACGCACGACGTACATCACCGGCATGTGCACGCGCCCGATTGGGATGGCATCGAGCCCCATACGCACGCGCATGAGCATCTGCCATTACGCCACAGCCACCCTCACTATCCGGACATCCATCACCAGCACGCCCACTGATGTCAACTGCTGCGGGGGTAATCGTGTTGACCCGCCCAAAAGTCCGGCGCGCTGTATCCTGCGTTTGGGTTACTCCGTAGCCCGGTCATCGGCGCGGCGGCCGTGTCGCTCATCTCCGTATCGGTGATTGGCAATGCCTTCCGATTGCGCGCCGTCCAGCATTGAAGTTCTGCGCAGTCGCGAGGGCAAAGTGATGATCCCGTACGCCACTTTCCTGGCCAGCTATCAGCCCGTCACCCGTGCTCGACGCGTTCCTCTACCCGTCGGAATCATGATTGCCCTGTGTTCTGCGTCAGCTGCTGCTGTCGCGTGGGGCGGGGAGGTTGACGAGCATCAGGCTCTCGAAGAGATCGTGGTCACCGCCACACGCAGCCCGACTTTGATCGGTAACTCCGCGCTCCGCGTCGAAGCCGTTCCGGCGGAAGAAATTGAAGAGAACTCCACTGTTCAACCTGGCAATCTCACTTCGCTCCTCAAGGAACTCCCTGGAATTCGAAATGAAACGACCGTCGGTGGCCTCGGCGGGACAGGACTGCAGCTACGCGGCATGCCCACTCGAGACACCCTGGTGCTCGAAGACGGGCTGCCGCTGCTCGGTGTCGAACCGGATGCCTTCGGCGTGCTTCAAACCCCGCCGATCGACCTCCAGCGCGTCGAGGTGATCAAGGGCGCAGCTTCGGCGCTCTACGGGAGTTCCGCGCTCGCCGGCGTCCTGAATCTCGTGTCCCGCGCTCCAACCGCCGAGTCCTCGGTCATGGCCAACGTCACCTCGCGCGGCGGGCGTGATCTAACGGGATTCCTGACCGCGAATGGGAACTCCCGCTGGAGTGGCACCCTCACGGCCGGGGCACACGATCAGTCGCGCAACGATGTCAACGGCGACGGATGGTCGGACATCCCCGGCTATCGCCGCTATACGCTGCGTCCCCGCCTGTGGTGGTCCGATGGCCAAGGCAACTCGACCTTTCTCACCGCGGGAATCGTCGACGAACGTCGAACAGGCGGGACACTGAACGGCGCCTCGCTTCCAAGCGGGTCGCCCTTCGCCGAGGACCAGACCACCCGCCGCTGGGATACCGGTTTGGTGAGCCACTGGACCCTCTCAGGCGGGCAGGAC
>JANXYA010000076.1 GCA_025350345.1 Gammaproteobacteria bacterium | reverse complement strand
TGGCCGCGCCTGGCTCTAGCACGAATCTTGCATAGCTAAGCGGATATCGAACGCACAATGCCCGAGGTGAGTGCGTCCATGGTTGCCGCCGTATCGCCGGACTACCGCACCGATTTGTCGCGCCAAGCGCTGAAGCAGGCGTTTCTCGACAATCTGCTGTACCTGCAGGGCAAGTTTCCGGCCCTGGCGACACCGCATGACTACTACATGGCACTCGCGTACACCGTGCGCGATCGCATCATGCAGCGCTGGATCAGCACCGCGGCGACCTACACCAGCCAGGGCTCCCGCACCGTCTGCTACCTCTCGGCCGAGTTCCTGATGGGCCCGCACCTGGGCAACAACCTCATCAACCTGGGGATCTACGGCGACGTCGCCACGGCCGTAGGAGAGCTCGGATTAGACCTGGACGTGCTGATCGCGCAGGAGAGCGAGCCGGGACTGGGTAACGGGGGCCTCGGGCGACTGGCCGCCTGTTTTCTCGATTCGCTTGCGACGCTGCAGGTTCCCACGCTGGGCTACGGCATCCGCTACGAATTCGGGATCTTCCAGCAGCGCATCGTCGCGGGCGCGCAGCAGGAAGCGACCGATCACTGGCTGCGGTTCGGCAATCCCTGGGAGCTGGCCCGACCGGAATGGGCCGTGGAAGTGCGGCTGGGCGGGCACACCGAGCGCTGGACGGATGCACAGGGCACGCAGCGCGTGCGCTGGATCCCGGGCCGCACCGTCAAGGGCGTGCCCTACGACACGCCGATCGTCGGCTTTCGTTGCAACACGGCCAATACCCTGCGGCTGTGGCGCGCCGAGGCGCACGAATCCTTTGACTTTGCGACCTTCAACCGCGGCGACTACTACGGTGCCGTCGAGCAGAAGGTATTCTCGGAGACACTGAGCAAGGTGCTGTACCCCAACGACGAGCAGCTCGCCGGCAAGGAGCTGCGCTTGGAGCAGCAGTATTTCTTCGTCGCCTGCTCGCTGCAGGACATGCTGCGCATCCTGCGCGTGCAGAAGATTCCGCTGACCCGCCTGCACGAGAAATTCGCCGTGCAGCTCAATGACACGCACCCCTCGATCGGCGTGGCCGAGCTGATGCGGGTGCTGATCGACGAGGAACGGCTGGAATGGGCGGTGGCCTGGGACATCACCACCCGCACCTTCAGCTACACCAATCACACCCTGCTGCCCGAAGCCCTGGAATGCTGGCCGCTGACCGTGTTCGCGCGCCTCCTGCCACGGCACCTGGAGATCATCTATGAGATCAATGCGCAGTTCCTGAAGCTGGTACGCGCCCGCTTTGCCGGGGATGAGGCGCGCGCGGCGCGCATGTCGCTGATCGACGAGGGGGGCGAACGCGAGGTGCGCATGACCAACCTGGCGATCGTCGGCAGCCACGCCATCAACGGCGTCGCCGCCCTGCACACCGAGCTGCTGCGCACCGAGCTGCTGGCCGACTTCTGCGCCCTGTGGCCCGACAAACTGAGCAACAAGACCAACGGCGTAACGCCGCGCCGCTGGCTCGTGCTCGCCAACCCGCCGTTGGCGCGGCTGGTGAGCGCCGCGCTGGGCGAGGGCTGGATGCGCAATCTCGATGAGCTGCAGCGCCTCGCGCCGCTCGCCGACGACGCGGGCTTCCGCGCCGAGTGGCGGCGCGTCAAGGCCGAGAGCAAGTGCGCGCTGGCCCACCGGCTGGGCGCCGATCTGGAAATCAGCATCGATCCGGGCAGCCTGTACGACGTGCAGGTCAAGCGCATCCATGAATACAAGCGCCAGCACCTCAACATCCTGGGCGTCATCGCCCGCTATCTGCGGCTGCAGGCCAACCCCGCCGCCACGGAGCCACCGCGCACCTGGATCTTCGGCGGTAAGGCCGCGCCCAGCTATTTCCTCGCCAAGCTGATCATCCGGCTGATCAACGGCGTCGGCGCCGTGATCAACGCCGACACGCGCGCCGCGGCCCGCATGCGCGTGGTGTTCGTCCCGAATTTCAACGTCACCAACGGCCAGCGCATCTATCCCGCGGCCGATCTGTCGGAGCAGATTTCCACGGCGGGCAAGGAAGCCTCGGGCACCGGCAACATGAAGTTCCAGATGAACGGCGCGCTGACGATCGGCACGCTGGACGGCGCCAACATCGAGATTCGCGATGCCGTCGGCGCCGGGAATTTCTTCCTGTTCGGACTCACCGCCGCCGAGGTGCGCTCGCTCCGTGCCGGGGGCTACCGGCCCATGGATTGCGTGGAGCGCGACGCGGAGCTGCGCGCGGTGCTGGAGCTGATCAGCAGCGGGCACTTCTCCGATGGTGACACCGAGCTGTTCCGGCCCCTCGTCGAGAACCTCACCAGCAGCGATCCGTTCATGGTGCTGGCCGACTTCCGCGCCTACCTCGATTGCCAGCGGCAGGTGTCCGTGGCCTACGCCGATGCCGAGCGCTGGACGCGCATGTCAATCCTCAATTCCGCTCATAGCGGCCCGTTCTCGTCCGATCGCACCATCAGCGAATATTGCCGCGACATCTGGCGTGCGCCGCCGGTGCCCATTCGCCTGCAGACGCCCGAGCAGGTGCAATCGGGGCTGCTGCAATGAGACCATGCGGCAGCGGGCGGAGCCCGATGGACTGAATTCCACTACCGGACGGGAAACCAAGGGGGCGTCATGGCCTGGGTCGACATCGTTGGCATAGCAGCCGTCGTGCAGCTGATCCTGTTTGGTGTCCTGGTGGGCCGCGCGCGCCGCGACTACGCCTTGGCCGCGCCTGCCACGACCGGCCACCCGGTCTTCGAGCGCTACTACCGCGTGCAGATGAATACCGTGGAGACACTGATCGCCTTCCTGCCCGGGCTGTGGCTGGCGGCGAAATACTGGCCACCCCACTATGTGGCAGCGATCGGCGCGGTCTACCTCATCGGCCGGGTGGTCTATCTGCGCGGCTACATCGCCGACCCGGACAAACGGCATATGGGCTACCTGTTGAGCGCGCTACCCACGATGGTGCTGCTGCTGGGCGCACTCATCGGTGCGATCCGGTCCCTGACCAGTCCCTGAGGGAACGGACATGGGCTCGCCGCGGTCGGGGACAGAAGCACGGCTCCGTACCGTGCGTTCCTTCGTCACCCGCGCCGGGCGCCTGACCGGGGCGCAGCAGCGTGCGCTCATCGAACTGTGGCCTCGCTTCGGCATCGATCTCGGCGCTGGCCGGCTCGATCTGGCGGTGCTGTTCGGCAATGGCCGGCCCTGCACCATGGAAATCGGCTTTGGCAACGGCGAGCACCTCGCGGGGCGGGCGCAGGCCGAACCGGAGCGCAATTTTCTGGGGGTCGAGGTGTATCGACCGGGCATCGGGAGTCTGCTCCGCGCCGCGGCCGCCGCGGAATTGCGCAACGTGCGCGTCATCGCCCATGACGCCGTCGAAGTCCTGGGCGAGCAGATCGCACCGGACGCGCTGGATGAAGTGGAGATCCTGTTTCCCGACCCCTGGCCGAAGAAGCGCCATCACAAGC
Source organism: Gammaproteobacteria bacterium (assembly GCA_025350345.1). Lineage (GTDB taxonomy): Bacteria > Pseudomonadota > Gammaproteobacteria > Steroidobacterales > Steroidobacteraceae > FEN-1191. The sequence goes on along the minus strand of JANXYA010000076.1, from coordinate 13,863 downwards.
GCCGCCTGATCCAGGCGGAGTTCGTGCGGCTCGTCGCGACCCGCCTGGCCGAGGGTGGCAGGTTCAGGTTGGCCACCGATTGGGAGCCCTACGCCGAGCAGATGCGCCTGGTGCTCGATGCCTGTCCCCTGCTGGAGCGGGGGGAGGCCGCAGGCGTCACGAGCCGCGCGCCCACCCGTTTCGAGCGGCGCGGAACGGGACTGGGTCTGACGGTCCATGACCTCCTCTACCTGCGGTCCCTGACGCACCGCATCAGTACAACGGGGCCTTGAACCTCAGGGGCGCCGGGCGCAACATCGGGACCGAGGTACCCACATGAACGTGCAGCGACCCGGCATAGGCGAATGGTACCGCCTGCGTGGCGGCGAGTCGCTGGAAGTGGTCGCCTTCGATGAGGCCGAGGGCACGATCGAAGTGCAGTACTTCGACGGCACCGTGGAGGAGTTCGACCTCGATGACTGGCGCTCGCAGCGCGCCACCGGCGCCATTGAAGAAGCCGAAGCACCCGAAGACTGGAGCGGCTCGGTGGACTTCGAGCCCGAGGACGGTCGTGCCGATGCGGATCCGATCGCCGATGATCGCCAGCTCCGCGCTGACCGGCTCGACGATCTCGACCTGTTCGAGTAACCCTCAGGGCGCAGGTGGCTCCGCGAATCTGGCGCAGAGCGAGTCTGCATCGACGCTGTCCTCGAGCAGCACGAAACCTGCGACGACTTGCACCGGCACGCTTTCCAGCGACCGGCCCGCGCAGGGCCCGGCCACGCAGTAACCGGTGGCTTTCTCGTAAATGGCGCCATGGGCGGTGCACAGGATCATGCTGCCATCGTGCGTCAGGAAGCGATCGGGCAGGAGATTCAGCGGGAGGGCCTGATGGGCGCAGCGATTGACGTACGCACGCACCTGATCACCCACCGCGATGACGAAGCAGCGCAGGGGCCAGGGACCGCTGCCGAGGCGAAACTCGCGGCAGCCGTCGCGCCCAAGGTCTTCGCGTCGGCACAGCACGCGCTCCACATCGATCTGGGTGGTTTCGCTCATGCCCCGCGCGGCGAACCGGCGGCCTGCAGCGAGCCGCGCCCGACCAGGTACAGGAGCAGCAGCAACGCCGGGATGCTCAAGAAGGCGGTGTAGATGAAAAAATGCGGATAGCCGATCGCCTCCACGACGCGACCGGAAAATCCCTCCAGGAATTTTCCCGGCAGGGCGTAGAGCGAGGAGAAGAGCGCGTACTGGGTGGCGGTGTAGCGCGTGCTCGTGAGGCTGGACAGGAACGCGATCAGGGCCGTGCCGTGCATGGCCTGCGCCAGGTTGTCGAAGGCGTTCACCAGGCCCAGTCCGAGGAGCGTCGGCGCATCGGCACGTGCCAGTACCGAGAAGGCCAGATTGGACAGCATGATCATCACGCTGCCGGCGATGAGCGAGCGCAGCAGCCCGAAGCGCGCCACCACGATGCCGGCCAGCACCACGCCGAGCAGGGACATCGCCAGCCCGTAGAGTTTGACGACCTTGGCGATCTGCGAGAGCGTGTAGCCGTGATCAATGTAAAACGTGTTGTACATCGAGCCCGCGGCGAATTCGGTGAGGCGATAGCTGCCCATGAACAGGAGCGTGACGACCGCCAGGGTGGTGCCGTAGCGGCTGAAGAAATCGATCAGCGGGCAGACCACGGCGCCGACGAACCAGGCGCCCGCCTGCTGCAACGACGGCGGCCAATGCGAACGCCGCGCCAGCCAGTCATTGACGCGCCGCTCCGCGATGGGCAGCACCGCGCGCCCCGACGCGGCAGGTTCACGCGCCAGCATTGTGGTGATCATGCCGACGGCGACCAGCCCCGCCATCGTGGAATAGCTGGCCCGCCAGCCAAAGCGATCAGCGACCACAAGGGCGCCCGCGCCGGCGGTGATCAGGGCGCAGCGATAGCCGATCTGGTACGCGGCAGCCATGGCGCCCTGTTGTTCCACGGCGGCCGACTCGATGCGCCAGGCATCGATGGCGATGTCCTGGGTTGCCGCGCAGAAGGCCAGGAACACCGCCCAGACCGCCACGCGCGTCACGCCCGCCGCCGGATCGCTCAACGATAGATTGAGCAGGGCGGCGGCGATGCCGCATTGCGCGAGCAGCATCCAGGCCCGTCGCCGCCCGAGGAGCCGCGACAGCAGCGGGAGCGATAGCCGGTCCACGACGGGCGACCACAGAAACTTCAGCGAGTAAGCCAGGCCCGCCCAGGCCATCATGCCAATCGTCGCGCGATCGATGTGCGATTGCCGCAGCCAGGCCGAGAGCGTCTGAAAGACGAGGTAGAAGGGCAGGCCCGCGGAAAATCCCAGCAGCAGCATCGTGATCATGCGCGGCTGGAAGTAAACCAGCAGGGCGTCGTGCCAGGCGCGAGGCGGTGCCTCCGTCCTTCCTCTGCTCACAGCTCGTAGTCCATGATCAGCGGGGCGTGATCTGAAAAGCGCTGGGCCTTGAAGATCTGCGCGCTGCACGCCGCGCCGGCGAGGCGCGGACTCGCGATCTGGTAATCGATGCGCCAGCCGACGTTCTTCGCCCAGGACTGGCCGCGATTGGACCACCAGGTGTACTGCCCGGCTTGCGGATTGACGCTGCGAAAGGCGTCGATGTAGCCGACCTCATCGAACAGCTCATCGAGCCAGGCGCGCTCGTGCGGCAGGAAGCCCGAGTTCTTCTGGTTCGCGCGCCAGTTCTTCAGGTCGATCTCCCGGTGCGCGATGTTCCAGTCGCCGCACAGGATGTACTGGCGGCGCCGGCGCCTGAGCGCACGCAGGTGCGGCAGGAAGGCCCTGAGAAACCGGTCCTTGGATTTCTGGCGCTCCGGGCCGGAGGAGCCTGACGGCAGGTAGAGCGAGACGACCGAGAGCCCCGGGAACTGCGCCTCGAGATAGCGTCCTTCGCCATCGAACTCTCGCACACCAAAGCCACGCACCACGCGCTCAGGTTGGGCGCGCGAATACAGCGCGACGCCCGCGTAGCCGGGCCGCTCGGCCGGATAGTAAGCCGCGTGATAACCGGGGAGCGAAATGTCGTGGCCCGCGAACTGCTCTTCGCGCGCGCGCACTTCCTGCAGGCAGATCACGTCCGCCTGCTGCTGCGCGAGCCAGGGAAACAGGCCCTTGGCGGCGGCCGAACGGATGCCGTTGACGTTGAGCGTGATCACCCGCATATGAACATGATAGCCTGCCGCGCATGCGCGAATACCAGCAGGATTTCCTGGCCCTCGCCCTCGAGTACCAGGCCCTGCGTTTTGGTGAATTCACGCTCAAGTCCGGTCGCACCAGCCCCTACTTCTTCAACGCCGGACGCTTCAACGACGGCGCGGCGCTCGCGCGCCTCGGGCGCTGCTATGCCGCCGCGCTCGCCCACTCGGGCTTGGGTTTCGACATGCTGTTTGGCCCTGCCTACAAGGGCATCCCCCTGGTCAGCGCCTGCGCCATCGCCTACGCCGAACAGCAGGGCCGGAACCTCCCCTGGGCCTTCAACCGCAAGGAAGCCAAGACCCACGGCGAGACCGGGATGATCGTCGGCAGCGAACTCGCCGGCCGCGTCGTCATCGTCGATGACGTGATCACCGCTGGCACGGCGGTGCGGCAATCCATCGAACTGATCAGGGCCGCCGGCGCGCAGCCGGTTGCGGTCGCCCTCGCGCTCGATCGGCAGGAGCGCGGCCAGGGGAGCCTGTCCGCCGTCCAGGAGGTCAAGGCCGAGTTCGGGCTGGATTGTGTGAGCATTCTCACCTTCGGTGGCCTGATCGAGGCACTCGAGGGCCGGGCGGTGCGTGGAATCGAGCCCGCCCAGTTGGCCGGGCTGCGAAGCTATCGGCAGAAATTCGGTGTCCTGCCCTGAAGTCCTTGCCCTCGCAGCCGCATCGTGGACAATTGGGCCCCTGCCACCTCTGGATGGTGATGTGACGGACATAATGAAGTTGTTGAGCCTGGCGGTACTCGCCGCGCTACTGGCTGCACCCCCGGCGCGCGCGGCCGATGCGAGCGGGCACCAGAGCTTCAGCTGGGTCGACAAGAACGGCGAGCGCCACTACGGCGATGCCGTGCCGCCCGAATACGCGCAGTCGGAACGCCGCGTGCTGAACAACGAGGGCGTCGAGGTGCAGCACGTGGGCGCCGAGAAGAACGCCCAGCAGCTCGCCGAACAGCGCAAGCACGACCAGGAGGTCGAGGCGAAGGCGCAGCACGACAGTTTCCTGACGTCCACCTACACCTCGACCAAGGATATCGAGCGTCTGCGCGATGAGCGCCTCGACCAGCTCAACGGGCAGATCACGGCGGCCAACGCCTACATCGATTCGCTCGACGCACGGCTCAAGACGCTCCAGGACCGCGCCATGCACTTCAAGCCCTACAACACCAAGCCCGACGCGCGGCGCATGCCCGACGATCTGGCCGAAGAGCTCGTGCGTACCTCGAACGAGGCGCGCACGCAGCGCAAGTCCCTCGACCGGCGCCACCAGGAGGTGGCGACGGTACGCAGCCAGTTCGACGCCGATATCTCGCGCTATCGCGAACTGAGCGCCAACTCCGCCGCCCGCTGAGCGCTCCCCCGCGCTAGTCGCGGCCGGTGTGGCCGAAGCCCCCGCTGCCGCGCCCGGTCGCGGCAAAATTCTCCACGATCTGCAGCTCCATCCTCGCCACCGGCACCACCACCAGCTGCGCGATCCGCTCGCCCGGCTGCACGGTGTAGTCAATCGCGCCGCGATTCCAGCATGAAACCATCAGCGGGCCCTGGTAGTCGGAGTCGATGAGGCCGACGAGATTGCCGAGCACGATGCCGTGTTTGTGGCCCAGGCCGGAACGCGGCAGGATCACGGCCGCCAGGGCCGGATCGGCGATGTAGATGGACAGCCCCGTGGAAATCAGCTCCGTGCGCCCCGGCTCGAGCAGCAGCGGCGCGGCGATGCAGGCGCGCAGATCGAGGCCCGCCGAACCGTCGGTGGCGTAGGCGGGGAGCGGGAATTCATTGCCGATGCGCGTGTCGAGAATCCGCACCTGCAGGGGGCGGCGATCGGACTTGCTCATGATCAGGCTTTGGCCGCGCCCGCACTGGCAGCGCCGGCCACGGCGCCTGGACCAGCATTTGCCCGCAGCCGCTCGGCGATCAGGGCCACCAGCGCCGTCGCCAGCTCGCGCTTGGACGCGCGCGGCAGCTCGGCGCGCCCGCCGCCGCGCCAGAGCACGAGCAGCGCATTGTCCTCGCAGTCGAAGGCCTTGGTGGCGCCCACTTCATTGGCGGCGATCATGTCGAGGTTCTTGCGCAGCAGCTTCTCGCGCGCGTGCTGCTCGACCGCGTCGGTCTCGGCCGCGAAGCCGACGACGAAGGGCCGGTCGGCGCGCGCCGCGACCGTGGCCAGGATGTCCGTGGTACGCGTCATTTCGAGCGTCATCTGCTCGGTCTTCTTCTTGATCTTGGAGCCGGCGACGGCGATCGGCCGATAGTCCGCGACCGCGGCCGTGGCGACGAACACATCGCACCCGGCCAGTTCCTGCTGCACGGTCTCGTGCATCTGCACGGCGCTCTCGACGTTCAGGCGCCGCACGCCCGGCGGCGCCGGCAGTGCCACCGGACCACTGACCAGCACGACTTCGGCGCCCGCGGCGCGCATGGCCTGGGCCACGGCGTAACCCATTTTGCCGGAACTGCGATTGCTCACGAAGCGCACCGGATCGATGGATTCGCGCGTCGGTCCGGCGGTAATCAGCACGCGCCGGCCGCTTAAGGGACCGTCGCCGGGAATCAGAGGCTCGATCAGATCGGCGAGTTCCGTGGGTTCCAGCATGCGGCCCGGGCCAAACTCACCGCAGGCCTGGTCACCGACCGCAGGGCCCAGCAGCCGGACACCGCGCCCCTCGAGCGTCGCGACGTTCGCCTGCGTGGCGACATTCGCCCACATCTGCTGGTTCATCGCCGGTGCCAGGACAATGGGCGCCGTGGTGGCGAGACACAGCGTGGCGAGCAGATCGTCGGCACGCCCGGCGGCGAGGCGCGCCATGAAATCCGCCGTGGCAGGCGCGACGAGCACCAGCTCCGCCCAGCGCGCCAGTTCGATGTGGCCCATCGCCGCTTCGGCAGCCGAATCCCACAGACTCTCGCGCACCGGCCGGCCCGAAAGCGCCTGGAAGGTGGTCGCGGTGATGAACTCGCGTGCCCCGGCGGTCATGACCACCTGCACCTGCGCGCCGCGCTCAACGAGCCGGCGCACCAGATCGGCGCTCTTGTAGGCGGCGATGCCGCCCGTCACGCCCAGGATGACGCGCTTGTCACGCATGAGGGCATTATCGGCCAGAGCTGCCGTTTCGTGCCATGCCCGGCCGATATGACCATCGCACACCCCGGCCATGTCCCTTGAGAATGACTGGCATGCAGGCCCGGCAAAACGTGATCCAGCTCTCATGAACCTGCGCCAATGGCCCGCGCAGGAGCGGCCGCGCGAGAGGCTGATGGCCCTGGGCGCCCAGACCCTGTCGGACGCGGAGCTGCTGGCCCTGCTGCTCGGCGGCTCCGGAATCCGCGGCGGCAACGTCGTCGATCTGGCGCGCGGCCTGCTCGCCGCCCACCGCTCGCTCCGTGAGCTGCTGATCGCCGACCGGACGGCCCTGCTGGCCCAGAGGGGCCTGGGCACGGCGGGCTATTGCCGCCTGCAGGCGGCCCTCGAGCTGGCGCGGCGCCACTATGCCGAGGCCCTGCGCAACGGTCCGCTGCTCGATTCGCCAGCCGCCACGCACCGCTTCCTGGTCAGCCGGCTGCGCGACCAGCCCCACGAGCTGTTTTGCTGCCTGCACCTCGACAATCGCCACCGCCTGATCGCCTTCGATGAGCTGTTTCGCGGCACCATAGACGGCGCCAGCGTGCACCCGCGCGAGGTCGTCAAGCAGGCCCTCGGCCGCAATGCCGCCGCGGTGATCTTTGCCCACAACCACCCCTCAGGCGTTGCCGAGCCCAGCCAGGCGGACGAACTCATCACCCGCCGGCTCCGCGAGGCGTTGGCCCTGGTCGATATCCGGGTGCTCGACCATTGCATCGTCGCCGATACCGACTGCCTGTCCTTTGCCGAGCGGGGGCTGATCTGAGGTTGCCGGAAGCGCCGCAGACTGGTATAAAGCCCGCCCTTCGTGTCGCGCCCCGCGGGCGGGGTACGAAGACCAAGCTATTGATTTATAAGGATTAGCTATGTCCCGCGTCTGCCAAGTTACGGGGAAGCGCCCGGTGTCGGGCAACACCGTCTCGCATGCGAACAATCGCCGGCGCCGCCGCTTCCTGCCCAACCTGCACCAGCAGCGCTTCTGGCTCGAGGTGGAAAGGCGCTGGATCAGCCTGCGCGTGAGCGGCAACGGCCTGCGCACCATCGACAAGCTCGGCATCGACGCGGTAGTCGCCGACCTGCGCAAGCGCGGCGAGCGCATCTGAAGCCTGCCCCCAGCCGGAGACTCTGAATCATGCGCGAAAAAGTAAAACTCCTCTCTTCGGCGGGCACCGGACATTTCTACGTGGCGATGAAGAACAAGCGCCTGCACCCCGAGAAAATGGAAGTGCGCAAGTTCGATCCGGTCGTGCGCAAGCACGTCGGCTACAAGGAAACGAAGATCAAGTAGGCCTCAGCGCCCCGGGCGATCGCCCGATCGCCATTCCCGATTGCCTGAACTTCCCGAAGTTGAAACCACGCGACGCGGCATCGAGCCGCAGTTGCGCGGGCGCCGCATCCGTGCCGCGCTCGTGCACGAGGCGCGCCTGCGCTGGCCCGTCAGCGCCGATCTCAACGCCACCCTCGCCGGCCAGCGCGTACTCGCGGTGCAGCGGCGCGCGAAATACCTGCTGTTGCGGCTCACGCGCGGCACGCTGCTCGTGCACCTGGGGATGTCAGGAAACCTGCGCCTGCTGCCACAGGCCAGCGCCAGGCTGAAGCACGATCACGTCGAAATCCAGCTGGACTCCGGCCTGGCGCTCCGGCTCAACGATCCACGCCGCTTTGGCAGTGTCCTGTACACGAGCGAGGACCCGCTCGCGCATCCCCTGCTGCGCGAACTGGCACCCGAGCCGCTCGAGGAGGGATTTGACGGCGCCTATCTGCACGCCGTCACGCGCCGCCGGCGGGTGGCGATCAAGCTGCTGCTGCTCAATAGCCGCCTGGTCACGGGCGTCGGCAATATCTACGCCAGCGAGGCGCTGCTGCACGCGCGCATTCGCCCGCGCCGCGCCGCCCGCACGCTCAAAGTGGCCGACTGCACGCGGCTCGCGGCCGCGATCCGGCGGGTGCTGGGCGCCGCAATCCGCGCCGGTGGCACCACCCTGCGCGACTACGTGGGGGCCGATGGCGAGCCCGGATATTTCCGCCAGCGGCTGTACGTCTACGAGCGCGCGGGGCTTCCCTGCCGCCGCTGCCGCACGCCCATCCGGCAGATTACCCAGGGCCAGCGCTCCACGTATTATTGTCCGCAATGCCAGCAGTAAATCGCAGCACGATGCGCCGGCGCGAGCGCGCCCTCGCCGCACGCGACCCGGTCATGGCGCGGCTCATCGCCGCCGCCGGGCCGTGCACATTGTCCCCGCGCCTGGAGCGTCCGCCCTTCGAGACGCTCGCACGGGCGATCGCGCACCAGCAGCTCAATGGCACCGCAGCGGAACGCATCCTCGGGCGCTTCACCGCGCTCTACGCGCCGGCAGCCTTCCCCGAGCCAGCGGTGCTGGCAGGCACGGCGGACGAGCCGTTGCGCGCCTGTGGCTTCTCCTTCGCGAAGATCCGCGCGCTGCGCGATCTGGCGGACAAGGTCGGCGCAGGCGTGGTGCCCGACACGCCCGAACTGCACACCCTGGAAGACAGGACGATCGTCGAGCGCATCACGACGGTGCGCGGCATCGGCCCCTGGACCGTGGAGATGCTGCTGATCTTCCAGCTCGGCCGGCCCGACGTGCTGCCGGTCAACGACTTCGGCGTGTGCAACGGCTTCCGCCTGGCCTACGGGCTCAAGGGCATGCCCACCCCGCGCGCCCTGGCCGAATTTGGCGAGCGCTGGGCACCGCACCGCTCCCTCGCTGCCTGGTACCTGTGGCGCGCGGTCGATCTGTCGCGCACGGGCAAGCTGCCGCGCACGGGACGCCCGCCACGCGTGACGCTGAAGAAAAAGAAGCGCGCGGCGCCGCCGGCCAGGCCCCGCAAGCGGATCGTCAAACGCACAACGCGGGCCCGCTGAGACCAGTCGAGCCTGCGCGGCTCCTGGCGCCTCGGGCCAGCGGGCCCTGTTTCCCTATTTCGCAGCAGGCGGCTTGGGTGCAGCAACTGGCTTGGGCGCGGCGGCCGGCTTGGGCTTGAATTCCACCTCGATGACCTCGAATTTCCTGCCGCTCAGGTTCTCAGGATTGTGGACGGTCGCGTCCACCCATTGGACCTGGCCGGCCTTCGCCTTTACGTCCTGGGTCTTCCCGTCCGGCATCGTAAATTTCGCGTGCGTGTCGTTCAAGAACACGACCACGCTGGCTGGGTGCGAGTGCATCACGGATTTTGCATGCGGCCCATAGCTGATGCGCAGGACGCGCACCTGATCGTTTTCGAACTCGACCTTGTAGTGCTTCGGGTCGACCTTCGCAGCATCCTGCGCCATCGCAACGCCCCCGGCCAGCAAAGCGGCGGTGCCGAGAATCGCGAGGCCGCCTACGACGGCAATGCGCGCTGAATTATTCATGGATGGATCCCCTGTTGGTTATTCGGAATTGTCAGGCAACCAAACCTCTATTTGGACCCTCGCCGGCTCGGTTGTCTACTGTCCCCGGGAACGGCGACTGGTCAGCGCAACGCCCGGCTGAGACGCCGCCCGAATACGAGCACCAGCAGGCCGCTGGCGGCGGCGATGGCGGCATGCAAGGCCCAGAAATCGGCCGGCTGCATCCTTTCGTAGTGACTGCCTATCCAGCCGATCAGCATGTTCGCGACGAACAGGCTCATGAAGGCCAGCCCCATCAGGGTCGCGTTCGCCGGGGCGGGCGCCGCGCGGGAGACTAGCGAGAGCAGCGTAGGCCAGTAATAGAGGAAGGAGAGCCCGGACCCGGCGATATAGAGTATGGCCCAGATCGGGTGTATGGGCCCGCCGCCAGAGCGGACGCTTGCGGCCACCAGGAGCAGATTGCTCCCCATGGCGATCCAGGCCCCCGTGCCAATCTTGGCGAGCTCGTCGGGCTCGCCACCGCGAAGGGACTGGCGGCGCCACAGCCAGAACAGCAATGGCACGCTCAGCACACTGGCGACGGAATACAGCGATTCATACCACGGAATCGGCATGCGAAAACCACCGATGTCGGCTGCAACGTGATCCTGAATCCAGATTGGCATCACATTGAAGATCTGATTCAGTGTGATGGACTGAAAGACCGTAATCGTCATTACGGCGATGAGCGCCCACACGGTGCGCCAATCGGCAGCACTGAGCTCTCTGCCCGCGTGGCCGTGCTGCTCCACCCTCGCGGGCAGGTAGCGGTATCCGTAGAGATAGGTGGCCAGGCCGACGAGCATGAAGAATGCAGCGATGCCGAAGCCGTAGTGCCAGCCGTAGATTTGCGCCAGCAGCCCGCAGACCATGGGCCCGCTGACCGCGCCGATATTGATCCCGGTGCTGAAAATGACGAAGCCGCGGGTGCGCCGTGCTTCATCCTCGCGCGGATAAAGCGCACCCACCTGGGCCGAGATGTTGCCCTTGAGGAAGCCAGAGCCGATGACGAGCAACAGCAAAGCGGCCAGGAATGACTGATCAAAGGTCATGGCGAGATGCCCGGCGCTCATCGACAGCGCGCCGATGACGACCGCCGTGCGCTGTCCGATCCAGCGATCGGCGATCAGACCGCCGAGGAGCGGCGTGAAGTACACGAATCCGGAGTAGAGCCCAAAAATCAGCGACGCGAGCGCCTGCGTCGAGAGCGGGCCGAAGAACCTCTCCAGTGCGGCGCGCAAGGCCGGGAATCCGCCGATGTGCTCGACGTGCCCCGGCAGCAGCAGCTGGTTCACCATGTAGAGGGCGAGCAGCCCGGTCATGCCGTAGTAGGAAAATCGCTCCCAGGCCTCGGTGAAGGCGAGATAGAAAAGGCCCCTGGGGTGACCAATGAAGGTCTCGTCGGCGGCGCGCGCCGACCCGGCTTCGACTGTGCTCGCCACAACCCTGTCAGTCGCCCGTCGGGGAGATCCGGAATTCCAGGACGGACTCGGTGCGTTCCAGGGTTTCCGCAAGACGCCGGGCGCTCGACTTCCTGGGCGAGCGGATGACCATCGTGTGCCGGCGGGCACCGCCCTCCGCATCCAGGCGATAGCTGAAATTGGCGATCGAGAAGCCATGACTCTCGACCAGTGCGCGCAGCTCTTCCTCCTTCAACGCGGTTGCGCGCGAGAGCTTCAGGTCGAAATGAAAATAGGCCAGGGACGGCATGCGCTCCTCGAGAAAGCGGAACAGGGACAGCACGCCCAGCGTGATCACGACGCCCGCGATCAGGGGAAAGTAGAAGCCGATACCGGCCAATATTCCAATCGCCGCGGTCATCCACACCGAAGCTGCGGTCGTCAGACCCCGGACTGAAAGCCCTTCCCTGAAGATGACACCGGCCCCGAGAAAGCCGATGCCGGTCATGATGCCCTGCGCCATCCGCGTCGGATCGAGCCGGACGAGGTCGCCGGACACATGCATCCAGCGCGTCTCGTAGGCGGTCACGAGCATGAGCAGGCTGGAGGCCGTGCAAACGAGCGCGTGCGTGCGAATCCCTGCCGGGCGCCCCTGGTAGGAGCGCTCGAAACCGATCATGCCCCCGGCGACCAGCGCGACCACCAGTCGAAATATGATTTCCAGGTTGTCGGCCGTCATGCTCGCGCCCCCCTCTTCTTACTCAACGGCGCCGCCGCCCTCGCCGCGCGGATCGCTCGCCGCCTCGACCTTGCCGGTGGCCCGGTCCCAGGTCACGGCCTGAAAATTCCCCCAGCGATACGCCGCTGGCTCGAGCAGATCGCCCTGTCCTGCGAGCGCCCGGGCTTCATCGTCGGTAAACGCGCCGGCCTCGTACTGCACGGCGTCCGGAATGTATTGCTGGTGGAAGCGCGGCGCCGCGACAATTTCAGCGGCGGACTGCCCGTCGAGGAACGCAAGCGTCGCCAGCAACGACATGCCAATAATGCGGCTCCCGCCCGGAGATCCTCCGATCAGAACGCGGCTGCCTGCGTCGACGAAGACGGGCGTGACCGAGGAAAGCATGCGCTTGTGGGGCGCGATCGCGTTGGCATCGGCCCCGACCAGCCCGAAGCCGTTGGGCACGCCAGGCTTCATCGAGAAATCGTCCATCTCGTTGTTCAGGAACAAACCGGTGCCGGCGATCATGCGTCCGCTGCCGAAAAAGAAATTGAGGGTGATCGTCGCGGCCACGCGATTGCCGTCACCATCGAGCACCGAGAAATGCGTGGTCTGCGGACCCGCGGCCGCACCGGCGCCGATGCCGGGCAGGCTGGCACTGGGCGTGGCGCGATCCAGGCGTATCGAGGCGGCGAGTCCCGCGGCGTAGTCGACACTCGTCAGCCGTGACACCGGAACGTCGATGAAATCGGGATCTCCCAGGTACAGGGCACGATCCCGATGCACGCGGCGCATGGCTTCGATGACCAGCTGCTTGCGCTGCACCGGCGTCACGCCGCTCAGATCGAACTGCGCGAGGATATTCAGCGCCTCGATGAGTGCGATGCCCCCGGAACTGGGCGGCGGCACCGAAACCACGCGCGCCCCGCGGTACTGGCCGACGATCGGCTTGCGCTCGAGCGCGCGGTAGGCCGCCAGGTCAGCCTCGGTCCAGATGCCGCCCTGCGCGCGCACACCAGCGACGAGCTGCGCGGCGAGTTTCCCGTGGTAGAAACTGTCGAGCCCGTGCTGCGCGAGGTACTCGAGCGTGGCGGCAAGTTCCGGCTGGCGGATAATCGTGCCCACGGGAGGCACGGCGCCATCGCGCAGAAAATTTCGCGCCACGTCGGGATCGCCGGCGAACTGGGCCAGCCGCCTTTCCAGTGATTCGTGCACGCGCGCGCTGAGCGGAAAGCCCTCGCGCGCCAATCGAATCGCAGGAGCCAGGCTCCTCGCCACCGGAACTTTCCCATATTTTGCCGCGAGCAGCGCCATGCCTGCCGGCTCGCCCGGTATGCCAGCGGCCAGTGCGCTGTCGGTCGACAGTCGCGGCACCGGCTCGCCCTTGGCATCGAGGAACATGTCGCGGCTCGCGGCGGCTGGCGCGAACTCGCGCGCGTCGATGGCCGTTTCGAACCCATCGCTCTGGCGATGCAGCAGGTAGAGGCCCCCGCCCGTCAGGCCCGATCCGGTGGGCTCGACGACCGCGAGCGCCGCGCTGACCGCGACCGCAGCGTCAAAAGCGTTGCCACCATTGCGCAGGATCTCAAGTCCCGCGGCCGTGGCCAGTGGATGCGCCGAGGCGATGGCCGCATGGCCGGGCGCCGCCGTTGCAGCGCTCGCAGCCGATGCGGTCGGCGCCGCCGGTGCAGCGACCCATGCGATCGCGAATAACAGCGCGAGGCAGAGGCAAGCGCCGGCGCGCGCGAAGCGCTTCACTGCTGCAACCGGCGCTTGAACGCCGCCTCCACCAGGGGGTGGACGAACTCGCTGACGTCGCCGCCGAGCGTGGCAATCTCGCGCACCAGCGTCGAGGAAATGAACGTGAAATGTTCCTTGGGTGTCAGGAACACCGTCTCGACTCCCGGGGCGATGTGCCGGCCCATGTTGGCGAGCTGGAATTCGAACTCGAAATCCGAGATCGCGCGCAAGCCCCGCACGATCACGCCGATCCCCTGCAAGCGCGCGAACTCCACGGTCAGGC
>JANXYA010000071.1 GCA_025350345.1 Gammaproteobacteria bacterium | reverse complement strand
CGAACCCCACTGCCAGGCCGACGACGCCGGCGGCGCCCAGTATCGGCGCCACTGACACACCCAACTCCGACAGCACCAGCAGTCCCGCGACCAGCGCGACGATCACCGAGGTCAGGTAACGGAATACGCGGGCCAGTGTTTCCGCGCGCCGCGCCTGTTCCGCATCGTGAATGCGCGCCATGAAGCGGATTCGAAATCCGCGAATCAGTCGCGTGCAGATGAAGTGCACCGCCCCGGCCAGGATCACGATCAGCGCGATACGCACCCAGGTCATCGCGACGCCGGAATAGGATTGCGCTTCAAGCAAGGCGCCAAGGGAGTTCAATCCGGACATCCTGTGCTGCCGAGACTGTCGGGCCGCGCAGCGTAGCAATTCCGGGTGCCGGGTCGCAACGGAACAGGGGCGGAGTGCCTCGCGCCCGAGCACCGTGCGCACCAGCGGCACGGGCCATGACAGGAGTGGTATGTGCTACACTGGCCCTCGAGGTCGTGGCGGTCGGGTTCCTCGCGCTGCGCTTCCATTCCGAGTTTGCGCGCTCTGTCTTCAGCGATGATCGCCCGCCCCTTGGGCGAGCGTGCGCCAGTGCTTCCGCCAGGAGAATATGCATGATCGACCGCCATGACGCATCGCCCCACTCCCGCTTCGCCACGGTGCCATTCGCCGGCGAGACCAATAACGACTATCGCGCCCGCATCGCACACCAGCAGGCCGACCTGCAGATGCAGCGGCAGCGGGAACTGCTTGAGCAGGCCTCCACCCTCAATGCACCCACGGCCCGCATCCGCATCTGGGAGCGCCTGCATCAGCTGAGCCTGCCCCGCGATCCGAATCACCGCCTGGTGGGCATCATCGCCGCCAATACCGGACTGACGATGGATGAAGTGCGTGACGAGCAGCGGCTGCGCGTCGCCCCCCCGGTCGCACAACCTGCGCTTTGAGGGAGGAGCATTGGTCAAGCCAAATTACCGTCAGCAAAAACGCCAGAAAGAGCTGTCACGCAAGTCGCGGCAAGCCGAAAAGCTGCAGCGACGCACCGGGAAAACGGAGAGCGCCGAGGCGGGCCCTGTGAGCGCGAACACCGCGGAGGTGAACGTCCCCGGCGGGACCCGGCCAGAATCCACGTGAGCCAGGAGCGGGGCAAGCCAGCGCCCGCCTTTGCACTGCCCGACCCGGCCGGACGCATTCACACGCTCGATGAGTTTTCCGCGGCCCAGGCGCTGCTGGTCGCCTTCATCTGCAATCACTGCCCCTTCGTGGTCCATGTGCTGGACGGCCTGGTGAAATTTGCGGCCGACTACCGGGCCCGCGGCCTCGCCACCGTCACCATCAGCGCCAATGATGCCGCGGCTTACCCGCAAGACGCCCCGGCAAAGATGGCCGAGCTGGCCAAGGCCAGGAACTTCGCCTTTCCCTATCTGTACGACGAAATGCAGGACACGGCCAAGGCGTATGGCGCCGTCTGCACGCCCGATTTCTTTCTCTATGACTCCAGCCGACGGCTCGCGTATCACGGCCGTTTCGACGGCAGCCGACCGCGCAATGCCGTGCCCGTCAGCGGATCGGATCTGCGTCGCGCAGCGGATGCCATCTTGAGCGGCGGCGCGGTACCGCCCGATCAGATCGCCAGTCAGGGCTGCAGCGTGAAGTGGAAGCCGGGCAACGAACCCTCCTGGACCTGAGGGGCCCGGTCGGCAGTGGGGGGCCTGCTCGCGATCAGCCGGGCGGCACGCGATCCAGGAGGACGTAGCGATCCCGGTGCAATTCCCGCTCGGCCCGGCTATTCACATCGATGCGCATCACCTCGGCCGCAGCGCCGCTCTTCAGCGCGGGCCACGGCGCTGAGCCCGTCCCATTGGGATCGCCGGTATTGATGAAGTTCACGAAGAAGGACTGCATGATCGCCGAGACCCGGTAGTCCTCCGGCTGCCAGTCGTACACGCGGTTGGTGGGCAGGTTGCCGAGCGCGTATTCGATTTCGGTCGAGTGCACCGCGCCGTGAGTGATGCCCACCTTGCCAATCTCAGTACGCATGAGCGGGCGCGGCCGCGCGAACAGATAGCGATACACCGGCTTGCCGCCCGTGCGGGCGTGCATGTCCAGCCACTTCCAGGTGCTGAAGGCGATGAACTGGTCCACCATCAGGGCATCGGCGACCGCTATGACCTCGGCGTCGTCAGCGGGGCCGTACAATGCCAGCAACGCGTCAGCGCGGTCGCCGAACTGTTTCCGGACTGCCTTGAGGTAATTGTCCCGGGTCGGCTTAACATCCCCGAGCAAGGCATGGTAATCGGCCTCCTCGAGATTCCATCCGGCGAGCAGCGGCACGTGTGCCTGCTCCCCCGCCGCATACACCTGCGCCATCGGCTTGGTGAAAAAATAGCCGTCGACGACGGCGCCATACAGTTCCCAGTCGTGGTTTGCAGAGGCGTCGAGGACCTGCTTGGCCGACATCCGGCGCAGCTCCGCAAGATTCCCGGCCCCGGCCAGCTTCTGGAACTTGACGCCGTCTTGCTCAGCGGCAGCCAGCGGGATGGGAGCGCTGCCCAGTATGGAACCGCTCTCCCCGATCGCGCCGGCGATCAGCCCCCGGGACAGGGGTGAAGCCATCTGCGCGCTGACGGAGTAGGAACCGGAGGATTCCCCGGCGATGGTGATCCGCTGCGGATCGCCGCCAAAGGCGGCAATATTCTGCGAGACCCAGCGCAGGGCCGCCGCCTGATCCAGATATCCGTAGTTGCCCGAGGCGTGATGCGCAGATTCCCTCGTGAGTTCCGGGTGGACCAGGAAACCAAACACGCCGAGCCGGTAGTTCACCGTGACGGCCACGATGCCGTGGCGTGACATGCTCTCCCCGTCGTAGCGCAGCTCCGAGCCGTCACCGGCCATCAGCCCGCCACCGTAAAAATAGACCAGCACCGGCAGGCGATCGGCGCTTGAGCGCGCGGGTGTCCAGACGTTGAGGTACAGGCAGTCCTCGCTGATGCCATCGGAACGGAACACCATGTCGCTGAACAGCGGTTCCTGCATTGCACGGGGACCGAACCTGTCCGCCCTGCGCACCCCGGCCCAGCTCTTGACCGGCTGCGGTTCCTTCCACCGCAGCTCGCCAACGGGCGGCGCGGCGAAGGGAATGCCCCTGAAGGCGCGGATGCCCGACTCATCCACCCCTTCGACAATGCCGCTGGCGGTCCGCACCTGCAGTGCCTGGGCGCTCGTAGCCGCTCCTGCCGCGGCGCTTCCGACGGCCAGCCAGACCAGCGCGGTGATAAGTATCCTGCCCACTATTGCAGCCTGGGCAGGCTCGCAATCGCCTCCCGCGCCAGCTCGTCCAGACCTTCGCCGCCGGCCGCCAGATGCCCGGCAATCTGCCGGCGCATGCGCGGATCCCAGAACTTACTGATGTGATTGGCGATGCCTGCGATCGCGTCAGCCCGGTTGGGTTCGGCGGCGAAGAAATGGCCAATGTCATTGGCCATCCGCACCAGGCTCTCCACGCTCATCGGGCCGGTTCGCCCGCGCCGGCATCGGCAGGCACGGCCTGGTCGAGCAGTTCCTGCTGCCGGCGATCGAACTCATTGTGCCGCCGCTGCCACGCGGACGGCTGGGTGACGCGCGTCACCTGCACCGCGGTGACCTTGTACTCGGGGCAATTCGTGGCCCAGTCGGAGTTCTCCGTCGTGATGACGTTGGCGCCGGACTCCGGGAAGTGGAATGTCGTATACACCACGCCGGGCTGTACCCGGTCGGTGATCTGCGCCCGCAGCACGGTCTCTCCGGCACGGCTCTGCACACCCACCCAATCGCCCTCCCTGACGCCTCGTTCCTCGGCATCATGCGGGTGGAGCTCGAGCCGATCCTCGTCGTGCCACATGACATTCTCGGTGCGCCGGGTCTGCGCGCCGACGTTGTACTGGGACAGGATTCTCCCCGTCGTCAGGATCAGCGGATAACGGACGTTGACCTTCTCGGTCGTGGGCACGTATTCGGTGACCAGGAAGCGGCCCTTGCCGCGCACGAAGGTATCGACGTGCATGGTGGGCGTGCCTTCCGGATGCTGGTCATTGCACGGCCACTGGATGCTGCCCAGCCGATCGAGCTTCTCGAAGCTGACCCCGGTGAAGGTCGGCGTCAGCGCCGCGATCTCATCCATGATCTGGCTGGAATGGGTGTATTTCATCTCCAGGCCGAGCGCGTTGGCGAGCAGCTGGGTGATCTCCCAGTCGGCGTAGCCGGATGTCGGGCTCGTCACGCGCCGCACTGGCGAGATGCGCCGCTCGGCATTGGTGAAGGTGCCGTCCTTCTCCAGGAACGATGAGCCCGGCAGGAACACGTGGGCGTACTTGGCTGTCTCGTTGAGGAACAGGTCCTGGACGATGATGCATTCCATCGCGGTGAGCGAGGCCGTCACGTGCTGGGTGTTGGGGTCGGACTGCGCGATGTCTTCGCCTTCGATGTACAGGCCCTTGAACCCGCCGTCGAGCGCCGCCTCGAACATGTTCGGAATCCGCAGCCCCGGCTCGGCCAGGAGCTTCACCTTCCACAGCGCTTCGAAGCGCGCGCGCGTGGCGTCGTCCGACACATGGCGGTAACCGGGGAATTCGTGCGGAAAGGAGCCCATGTCGCACGATCCCTGCACGTTGTTCTGCCCGCGCAGTGGATTCACACCCACGCCCTCGCGCCCGACGTTGCCGGTCGCCATCGCCAGGTTGGCGATTCCCATGACCATGGTGGAGCCCTGGCTGTGCTCGGTCACTCCCAGGCCGTAGTAGATGGCGCCGTTCCCGGCGGTGGCATACAGGCGCGCCGCGCTCCGCACCGCCGCGGCCGGCACGCCCGTCACCGCCGCCATGGCTTCGGGTGAATTGCGCTCTTCGGCCACGAAGCGCCGCCACTTCTCGAAGGACTCGACCTCGCAGCGCGAACGCACGAACTCCTCCTTGACCAGGCCCTCGCGGACGACCACATGCGCGAGGCTGTTGATCAGCGCCACATTGGTCCCCGGGAGCAGTGCCAGGTGGAAGTCGGCTTCGATGTGCGGCGTGCGCACCAGATCGATGCGGCGCGGATCGGCAATGATGAGCTTCGCGCCCTGGCGCAGGCGCCGCTTCATCTGCGAGGCGAAGACCGGATGCGCGTCGGTGGGGTTGGCGCCGATCACCATGATGACATCGGCGGCCATCACGGAATCAAAAGTCTGAGTGCCGGCGGATTCGCCCAGCGTCTGCTTGAGGCCGTAGCCGGTCGGCGAATGGCACACGCGCGCGCAGGTATCGACGTTGTTGTTGCCAAAGCCAGCGCGGACCAGCTTCTGCACCAGATAGGTCTCCTCGTTGGTGCAGCGGCTCGAGGTGATGCCGCCGATGCTGTCGCGCCCATACTTCCCCTGGATACGGCGCAGCTCCGAGGCCGCGTGCGCAATGGCGACTTCCCAGCTCACCTCCCGCCAGGGATCGTTGATCGAGGCGCGGATCATCGGCGTGGTGATGCGATCGGGGTGGGTCGCATAGCCGATGGCGAAGCGCCCTTTTACGCAGCTGTGGCCGTGATTGGCGTGGCCATCCTTGTTCGGCACCATGCGCACCAGTTCCTCGCCACGCATTTCAGCCCGGAAAGAGCAGCCCACGCCGCAGTAGGCGCAGGTCGTGATCACGCTGTGCTCGGCCTGCCCCTTCTCGATCAGTGATTTTTCCGACAGCGTCGCCGTGGGGCAGGCCTGCACGCAGGCGCCGCAGGAAACGCACTCGGAATCGAGGAAGGTGTCGCCCTGGCTGGGCGCGACCACGGAATGGAAGCCGCGCCCCGCAATCGTCAGGGCGAAGGTCCCCTGCTGCTCATCGCAGGCCCGCACGCAGCGCGAACAGACGATGCACTTGGCCGGGTCGAAGGTGAAATAGGGATTGGACTCGTCCTTGGCGGAATCCAGGTGATTGGCGCCGGCGTAGCCGTAGCGCACCTCGCGCAGGCCGACCGCGCCGGCCATGTCCTGCAGTTCGCAATGTCCGTTCGCGGGGCAGGTCAGGC
>JANXYA010000035.1 GCA_025350345.1 Gammaproteobacteria bacterium | reverse complement strand
GGATCCCCGGCCCGGCCCCCGGGGTTCCGGGATGCAGGTCACAGATCGCCGGGCAGGCCGTCCGTATCCTCGATGCGGCACTCGCGGCACTCGCGGCAACAGTCAGCGGACCCAATCTCGATGGCAGTTCCAGCAACGACCATTCCCCAGCCGCAGGCGATCCCGGAGCGCATCGGCAAGTATCCGATCATCAACGAAGTCGGCCGGGGCAGCACCGGCACGGTCTACCTGTCGCACGATCCGTACTACGGGCGCGACGTCGTGATCAAGGTGTACAACATGGACACTGCGGGCGACGATGAGCGCGCCCGCGTCACCCGCAAGATGTTCCTGTCGGAAGCCCACATGGTGGGCATGCTGCATCACCCGAACATCCTGCCGATCTACGACGCCGGCGAGGAAAACGGGCACTGCTACATCGTCACCGAGCACGTGCACGGCGCCCGCACGCTGGCGACCTATTGCCGGCCCGACAACCTGCTGCGGGTCGATGATGTCGTCGAGATCATGTTCAAGTGCGTCAAGGCGATGCACTACGCCCACACGCGCGGGGTGATCCATCGCGACATCAAGCCCTCGAACATCATGCTCACCCAGGCGAGCGAAGTGCGCATCATCGATTTTGGCATCGCGCTGGTGGCCGATTCGGAGATCTCGCGGATCGAGGGCATCGCCGGGTCACCGAGCTACATGTCCCCCGAGCAGGTACAGAGCCTGGAGCTCACGAGCCGTTCGGACCTGTATTCCCTCGGTGCGGTGATGTACGAACTGCTGACCGGCACGCGTCCCTTCCGCGCCGGCAATCTCGCCAAGCTCCTGCACCAGATCGTGTACGCGACCCCGCCGCCGATCCACACGCTGCGCAACGATGTTCCCGAGGAACTCGAGGTGGTGGTGGCGACCGCGATGCAAAAGGACCCGGAGCGCCGCCAGAAGAGCGGCCTGGACCTGGCCGCGGAACTGACCCGCGTGCACCAGCAGCTGCGCGAGCGCTATTCACGCATGGACCAGCAGGAACAGTTCGGCCTGCTGCGCAAGCTGAAATTCTTCCACGAGTTTTCCCACGCCGAGATTGTCGAGGTCATGCGCGCCAGCCACTGGCAGGACTACGCCAGCGGCGAAGAGATCGTCAAGGAAGGGGAGCTGGACGATCGTTTCTACATCCTGGTGAGCGGCAACTGCTCGGTGGAACGCAATGGCGCCTCCATCGGCAAGCTCACGACCGGCGAATGCTTCGGTGAGGCCAGCTACGTGCAGGGCGCCAAGCGCAGCGCCACGATACGCGCCAGCGATGCGGTCACCGTGATCAAGGTGAGTTCGACGCTGCTCGAACAGGTCTCGGCCTCCTGCCAGTTGCGCTTCAACCGGGTGTTCCTGCGCGCACTCATCGGGCGACTCCAGGGCGTCGAGTTCCGCAGCGCCTAGCCTCTACGTCGGGCGCTCAATCGGCGCGACGATGATGACCGGTCCAGTCGGCAATCCCGTGGGCGAACCGCCGGCGGGTTCAACACTTACGGCGACTTGCGTTGCGGCGAGCAGGAGCGCGCGCTGCGCGGGTGTGAGTGCTCGCTCGAGCCGGCCCGCGCGGGGCAGCAGGCCCAGCGAGACGGGGTTGCCGCCACCCTTGGGCAATATCCACAACTCGTAGCTCCTGGCCCTGCCCAGCGAAACCATGCCGACGGTGCGGATATTGATGCGCGCTGAATCCGCTGTGCGCTCGAGGTGCCACAGCGGAGCGGCGTTGGCCGGCGCCAGCACGGCAACGCTTTGCCAGGCCGGTTCATTCCACAGGGTGAACCTGCCCACCAGCAGCGCGATTGCGATCAGGCTCGCGGCCAGCGCCGCCGGCCACCAGCGCCATCCCGGCCTGCCCGCCGCGCCCGCAATGCCGCGCTGAATCTGCGGCCAGCGATCGGCCTTGGGGACGACCGGCGGCAATGCCAGTGCCAGGGGGAGCAATCGATCTTCCCAGCGCAGTCTCGCCGCCAGTGCCCTGGGCAACGCGGCACACAGTCCTTCAAAGCGCGCACGGGCTCGGTGACGCAACGCCCCCAGCGCATAGGCGGCGCCCAGTCGGTCGAGCAATTCAGGTCGGTCGTAATTCATGATTCCATGCAAGTCCTGAGGTTTTGCAGGCCGCGTCGCACCCAGCTCTTGACCGTGCCCAGCGGCTGGCCGATCTGAATCGCGATTCGATCCTGGGTCAGGCCACTCTGGTAGGCGAGCAGCAAGCACTGGCGCTGCGCGCCGGAGAGCAGTTCCAGGCAGCGGCGCAGGGCGGCATGTGCGGCGCCAAATTCCGCGCCGTCCGCGGGCCCCGAAATCTGCAACTGTTCCGCACCGGCAAGCTCCGCGGCATCGAGCAGCACGGTGGGGCGCGAGGCGCGCTGCAGATCGATGGCGCGGTTACGCGCAATCGCCACCATCCAGGACAGTGCCCGGCCCTTGATCCGATCGAACTGTCCGGCCTGCTGCCAGATGCGGATGAACACGTCCTGCAGCGCATCTTCGGCCGTGGCGCGGACCCGCAGTATGCGCAGCAGCACCGCCAGCAGTTGCGGCGCGGCGCGCTCATACAGCGAGCGCAGCGCCGCGGCGTCCTGCGCGGCGCAGCGTTGCAGGAGGTCCTCGAGCTCATTGCCGTCCAGCACGGTCGCCACCTGCTCCATACCCCCTATACGCCGCCGGTGCCGAACTGGATGACCACACCGGTCCTGCATCGCAGGATATAGCGGCTGCTGTGACGGCGTCAGCTCTTTTTTGCCTGGCCCACAAGTTGCTGCCTGCGCTGCATCCGCCTGGCAGCAGCTTTCGTATAGCAGTCGGGATGAATTCCATTGCATTACCGATTCCAAGGAGAACCTATGAAAAGCACATACAGAGGGCGCCGGCTTGCTTCCCTCAGTGGGTCGCTGCTGGCGGCAGCGGGCCTGACGCTCATGGCCGCTGGCCCGGTGCAGGCTTCCAGCCACCGGGAAGCGCCCTTTATTACCGAGCATCCGAAAGTCGATGGCACCGATTTCTACGCCTTTAGGAGCTATGAACCGGGGCGCAGCGGCTACGTCACGCTGGTGGCCGACTATCAGCCGCTGGAGGCTTCATACGGCGGTCCAAATTACTTCACGATGGATCCGGACGCGTTGTACGAGATCCATGTCGA
Organism: Gammaproteobacteria bacterium; assembly: GCA_025350345.1. Lineage (GTDB taxonomy): Bacteria > Pseudomonadota > Gammaproteobacteria > Steroidobacterales > Steroidobacteraceae > FEN-1191. The sequence goes on along the minus strand of JANXYA010000035.1, from coordinate 2,920 downwards.
TAACAACGGCGACGCCATTGAGGACCTGACCTTTCAGTTTCGGTTCAGGACCATGCATCGGAACATCTCGCTCAACGTCGGAGGCAAGAACGTCGCCATACCGCTGGTCCAGGCCGGCTCCATCAGCAGTGTGAATCCGGCGGTGCAGAACGTGGCCGAATCCTACACGGTGTCACTCATACGAGGTCCGCGCCGCGGTGGCACGGTGCAGGCCATCACCAACGCGGCCAACGGGTCGGCCCGCTTCGACAAGCCCCTGGACAACATCGGCAACAAGACGATCCCGAACTATCCGGCCTACGCCGCGAAATTCGTCTACGACATCAATATTCCCGGCTGTGGCGCCGGGCGCATGTTTGTCGGCCAGCGCAAGGACCCTTTCGTCGTCAATCTCGGCGAGACCTTCGACCTGATCAACATCAAGTACCCGGCGGTTGAATTCAACGCCAATGCAGAGCATTCGGCGCCGGATTCGCTGAGCGATGCGAACACGACCAGCCTGGTGCTGGAAGTGCCGACGAGTTGCCTGACGCGCGGGTCCGATCCGGTGATCGGCGCCTGGACGACGGCGAGCCTGCGGCAGGGGAGCCTTCTCAACCCCAATCCGCACGATGGTGACGAGGGCCGGAATGACGCCATCAAAGTCGGCGGCCCCTGGACGCAAGTCTCGCGCCTGGGGATGCCGCTGGTGAACGAGCTGATCATCGGGCTCAAGGACAAGGACCGCTTCAATACCAGCTCGCCCTCGGGCGACGCCCAGTTCGCGGACTACGTCACTAATCCGACCCTGCCGGCGCTGGTCGAAGCGCTGTTCGGCTCGGCGGGCGTGGTGGCGCCGACGAACTTTCCGCGCACGGATCTGGTGACGGCCTTCCTGACCGGAATCCCGGGGCTCAATCAACCCGCACATGTCACCGCTTCGGAAATGCTGCGCCTGAATACCTCAATCGCGCCCGTGCCCAAGGGCACGCAGAGCCGGCTGGGTGTCATTGGCGGCGATGCGGCCGGATTTCCGAATGGCCGGCGGCCGGGCGATGACGTCGTGGACGTGGCGCTGCGCGTGGCGATGGGGCTGCTGTGCACGCTGAACAGTCCTGCGACCTTCGGGTGCAAGCCTGCCGATGCACCTTCCGGTGGAATTCACTTCACCGACGGGGCGTACCTCGACGACAGCTTCTTCGATGACGCGTTTCCCTATCTGAAGACTCCGCTCCCCGGTTCGCCCAACGGCCAGAATGGCCTTCCGGCGGACATGTAGTTGCGCGCCGGAGTGCTAAGGACAGCAGCACTTTGGGTCGGGCTGGGGCTGGCGATTGGGCCAGCCCTGGTCCGGGCGGCGCCTCATCTGCCGGCCAGCGATGAGACCGTCGTTGAAACGCTGCCGATTCGCTACGACCCGGCGCTCGCGGCACTGGCGGGTCTGCGAGAGCGGGCGCAACGCCAGCCGCACGATCTGGCGGCAAGTCTACCGCTGGTCCGCGCCTATATTGACGCCGCACGCCGCAATGGCGATCCACGCTTTCTGGGCTATGCCCAGGCCACCCTGGCCGCCTGGCCGGAGGGTGCCGCCGCGCCGATCGACGTGCGCGTGCTGCGTGCCACGATCTTGCAATCACTCCATCAGTTCGATGCTGCGCTGGCCGAGCTCGACGCCGTGCTGACGCTGCGCGCCGATCACGCCCAGGCGCTGCTGACACGCGCGACCATCCTGCAGGTTCGTGGCCGCTATGCGGAAGCGCAGCGCGACTGCGGCGTCCTGCTTCGCAACGGCGGCGAAGTGAGTGCCGCTCTGTGCCTGGGGAGCGTGGCGAGTGTCACGGGGCGATTGCCGGCTGCGGGCTCGCTGGCCCAGCACGCCCTGGCCAGCGTGCCGGACAGTGACACCGCGGAGCGGGTCTGGGCCTACACGCTGCTGGCGGAAACGGCCAATCGCCAGGGCCAGTTCGTGCAGGCACAGAACTATTTTCAGCAGGCCCTGCAGGTCGATGCCACGGACCGGTATGCGCGCGCCGCGTACTGCGATTTCCTGCTCGATCGCGGCCAGCCCGAGCTGGTGCTGGCCTGGACGCGTGATCAGACGCGTGATGACAACCTGCTGCTGCGCCGTGCCCTGGCCCTGCAGGCGCTGGCCGGGCTCGCGGGCCGGAGCGCCGGTGGCGCCGAATGGCAGGAACAACTGAACGGGGCGGTGGCCCAGCTGCGCGAGCGCCACGCGGCCGCGCAACAGCGCGGTGATCGCACCCATCTGCGCGAAGCGGCGCGCCTGAGCCTGTTTCTGCTGCATGACTCCAACGCGGCGCTGCAACTCGCGCGCGAGAACTGGGCGGTGCAAAAAGAGCCGGCGGACGCGCGCATCCTGCTGGAAGCGGCCATTGCCGCCCACGATGCGGCCACGCGAGTCCAGCTGAGCGCATGGCTGCGCTCCTCCGGCCTGACCGATACCCATCTGGCCTCGCTGCTGCGCTCCTAAAGGCCGTGAGTGCCGCCATGACAAAAGTACAACAGCGCTCATCCCGGCCCGCGCGCGGCGCCATGCTGGCGGCGCTCGGGCTGCTGCTGTGCTGGACTTCCCTGGCGCAGGCGCACAAGGCCAGCGACAGCTACCTGCACCTGAGTGCGAGCGGCGTGACCTTGAGCGGCCAGTGGGATATCGCCCTTCGGGATCTGGACACCGTGCTGAATCTCGATGCCAACGGGGACGGGCTGCTGACCTGGCGTGAAGTGCGGCTGCGCCAGGCGGACATTGCACAGTACGCGCTCGGCCGATTGACGCTGCGCAGTGGCGCTGCCACCTGCGTGCCGCGCGCGGGCGCGCCGCTCATCGATGATCACAGCGATGGCGCGTATGTCGTGCTGCGCTTCACGGCCACCTGCCCGCAGCCCGTGCAGCAGCTCGAGGTGGACTACCGGTTGTTCGCCG
>JANXYA010000364.1 GCA_025350345.1 Gammaproteobacteria bacterium | reverse complement strand
CCGGTGACGCATGTCGGTGTGCGCGTCGCGTATGCGGCCTCCGACAAGGCCACCTTTGACGTCGGCATCAATAACGGCTGGAACATTGACGGTTCCACCGCCAAGGGCGGCAAGACCCTCGAGCTGGGCACGACCCTGATTCCCTCGAAAGCCTTTACGCTCGCTGCTGCCGGTTATTACGGCGACTACAGCCAGGTGGGCACCGGCATCGTCGGCAAGCGTGCGCTCGTCGACCTGGTCGGCACCTGGACCGCCACGTCGGCTGTGACCGTCATCGTGAACGCCGACTGGGATCAGCAGGAAAATGCCGGCGCGACGGGCCACGGCTCCGCCAGCTGGTATGGCCTGGCCGGATACCTGAACTACGCCCTCAGTGACACCTGGCGCAGCTCTGTCCGCCTCGAATACCTGGACGACCAGGACGGCTATAACTTCGGTACCAAGACGGATGTCGAGGAAGGCACGTTGACCTTTGGCTACATGCCGGCGAAGAACTTCGAATTGCGCCTCGAAGGCCGCTACGACACGTACAAGCCCAGTGGCGCCAGCAGTTCCGATGCCACGCAGGCATGGGTGCAGGCCCTGTTCAAGTTCTGATCAGGCCCTGAGGAAATGGCCGCGGCAGGCGCCGGACCAGGTGTGCTGGCCGGCGCCACCGACGGCGCTACTCGTAGATCGCGTAGATCTTGCGACAGGGCTCGATCACTTCCCAGGTCCCGCGAAATCCGCTGGGAATGACAAAAGTGTCCCCGGCCCGGTACAGGCGGCTCGGGCCCCCGGCATCGCTCACCCGCACCAGGCCGGCGAGGATATGGCATAGCTCGAACTCGCTGTACTGCACCTCCCAGGTGCCGACCCCGCTGGCCCATTCACCGACGTGGAAGTGCCCGTCGGCAGAGGACAGCAGGTTCCAGATCAGCTGGCGCGGATCCCCGCTCCGCACCCGGTCCGCGGCGGGCGCGCTCTCAGTCGGCGCGGGTAGCGAATCGAAGTTCACGATGGCCGTCACGGCAGACTCCCAAAGCGGCGACCTGGTGGTGCCGGACCTGCCGCGATTATAGGGAGGATGCCACTGCAGGCCGCCCGGTCACTGCAGTGACACACAAGCTTGTACTGTTAAGCTCCTGATTTCATTGTTTTGTAATGAAATCGACATCTTGTTGCCATGGCCAGCTCCCAGGCTGTGCACATGGACATGCACACCCGCCACGCCATTCACGTACGCAGCGTTTTTCTTTCGGACGTGCACCTGGGTGCGCGGGAGTGCCGCGCCGACCTGCTGCTCGACTTCCTGCACCACGTGCACATGCAGCAGCTCTTTCTGGTCGGCGACATTGTCGACGTCTGGAACATGCGTCGCGATTTCTTCTGGCCGCAGCTGCACAACAACGTGCTGCGCACGCTCCTCGGCAAGGCCAAGCATGGCACGCGCATCATCTACGTCCCGGGAAACCATGACGAGGAGTTCCGCGACCTGGACGGCACGGTGTTCGGCAACCTGGAGGTGCACCGCGACTACGTGCACACCACCCAGCGCGGCCGCCGCATGCTCATCTCCCATGGCGATGAATTCGATGCGAACGTGAATTGCAGCCGCTGGCTGGCGGCGCTCGGGTCGGGAATGTACGACCTGTCGCTCGGCCTGAATCGGGGCTTGAATCGTGTCCGTCGCGCGTTCGGGTTCCCGTACTGGTCACTGGCGACCTACCTGAAATCGAAGGTTGGCAACGCCATGACCTACGTGCACCGCTTCGAGGAGGCCGCCGCCCAGGCTGCGGTGCGCCGTGGGGTCGACGGCATCGTTTGCGGCCACATTCACCGCCCGGCGGACACGGAACGCTGCGGGGTGCGCTACTGCAATACCGGCGACTGGGTGGAGAATTGCTCCGCGCTCATCGAGGATCACAGTGGCGAGTTGCGCCTCTGGCAGCTGGCTGACTGGCGCGCGGCCATCAATGCGCAAGCGCGCGTCGGCGTAGCGGCCTGAGGATAGCGAGAGCCAGCGCCAGGAGCGAGAGCAGGTCCATCGCTCCGCCACCGCCACTGCTGCCGGTGGTCGCACCGCCGGTGCCACCGCCACTGCCCGTCGGCACGACCACGGTGATGGACACGTTCGCCGTATTGGAACTCACCAGCGCATCGCTCGCCATGAAGCTGAACTGATCGGCCCCGGTGTACCCGCTGGCCGGCGTGTAGGTCACCGTTGCGCCATTCAGCGCTCCGAGAGTGCCATGGGCCGGCGCGGTCACGATGGCGTAGGTGAGCACGTCACCATCACCGTCACTCGCGCTGAGCGTGATGGTCTGCACCGTATCCTTGTTCACGTTCACCGACAGCGCCTGGGCATTGACGCCATCAGGGCAGCGATTTCCCGTCCACCCCATGTCGTACAGGGCGCAGGTGGTCATATCGGTGTGATCGCCGGTGGTCGAACTGTAACGCGGCTCCATCAGCAGGTCGGGCGTGGCGCTGCTGTCCCAGTGCGAGACCGAGGAACTCGCATCGTAGGTCGAGGGCGTATACAACTTCAGGTGCCCGCCGGCGCTGAGGCCCTGAGTGAGGCGCGCGAGATTGCCGTTGACCTGCGGGGCGTTCCAGACCAGGACCGCGTTGCCCGCCGCGGACTGCCCGATCTCGGACTGCGCGCGCTGCGCGGCGGTCAACTGCGGCCAGAACATGCTCAGCGATTCCTCGTACAGGAACTGCTCGTACACGCCCAGGCGCGTGACGTTGTCGGTGCCCGTGACACCCATGCCGTTCTGGTCGACGATGGACACGAAGCCCAGGCCGTGTCCGAGTTCGTGCAGCACGACGCCCAGCAGGTCAGCGACGTAGCTGCGCCCGTCATTGTGGCCGCTCAGCTGATGATCGAAGCCGTAGTAGAAATAACCGCCGCCGAGGCAGCCCGGCGTGCCGTTGATCGTGCTGTTGAACTGCGCCGTGATATCGTCCTTGCCCGCCAGATTCTGGCCCGACAGGGCATCGGCGAGCGCGGCGGGATAGAAGACACCGGCGAGCGGTGCGCCCGGAAAATCGTGGAAAACCCACAGCGGTCCGGCCGATCCGAGCTCGCCGGTCGTTGCGCTGCAGCTGAGCGGGGCGAAGCTGGCCTCGACGACGATATTCACGGGGCTGTTGATGAGCTTTCCCCACAGGCGGGCGGCTTGCGTGAAGACATTGAGCCGCGCCGCACCCAGCGTCGTGGCATTGTTGCCGCCGATCGGTGTGAATGGCGCCGGATCGTTGAAGCCCGTGCCCGCGGCGTCCAACACCTGGATGGTGAGGGTAGCCGCCGGCGCCACGCCGACAGAGGCCAGGCCCAGCAGCACCAGGAGCGGGCGGGCGAACGTGCTGCTCACGGCCCCGGCGCCGCCACCGCCGGACACTGCGTGGAAAAACTGCCGTCACGCTGGCGGCACACGATGATCGTGTGGAAGTACTGTTGCGCCACCTTCACCCCGACGGTGCCATCGGGAAGCCGCACTTCTTCCGGCACAGCGGGCAAGGTGCGTCGGCCTGAAACTTCGCTGGCGCCTGAACCGGGCGCAATCGCTGCCGCGTCGGCCGGGTCCACGGAAGTCGCCAGATGGGTAACGGGATCAAGGACGATGCGCTGTGCCGCGGCGGCGTGTACCGCTCCTGTCATGCCGGCGTGGTTGCCGGCCCGGGCTGAGCACCCGGCCAGCAGCACGGCGCCGCTCACAGCGGCGGCCATGGCCCCAAGGCAGATTGCGCGGATAGACATGGTCGGCTCCGGCCTGCGACTCCTGAGAAGGAATCCTAAGCCGCTACGGTCCGGAATCCCGTGAACGGTTTGGGTAATCTGTGATGCAGAGCCCGAAGTCGCCGTTTAGGGTGACGCCGAAAGGCGACTCTTAGGGGCGCTACACCTGGCTCTGCGGCGCGGCAACATCGACGCGCGTATCGTTAAAACAGGCCCCCTCGGCGAGGTCGGCCTTGTGCGTCGGGGCCAGCGCGGACACCGTCTGGCCGTTCGAGCTCGTCCGCAACCAGGCGCCCTTGTCCGAACTGACCACGCCGGGACGCACGGCCGCGCTGATGCGCAGCGGCAGGAAGACCTCGCCCAGCTCGTTCCACACTCTCACGGACGACCCATCGAGCAGACCGCGCGCCGCGGCGTCAGCCGGATTCATCTCCAGCACGGGCGTGGCGTCACTGGCGCTAAGCCCACCAAAGGTGGAAGTGATGCGCTGGTCGGAGGCCGGTGTGATGAGCGTCAACGGATAGGCTGAACTCAGCGGCTGAAAGCTCGGCAGGGCCGCCCCGAATCGCGCCCCCAGCATCGCGGACTCCAGCTCGATCTTGCCGCTGGGCGTACGCGGCGACACGTTCCGGAACAGTATCGGCTCCTGCCCGGAAAATTCCATGCGGATCGCGCGCTCGACGGGCACGGCGCTCGCTCGCAGGCCCTGCATGCGCGGATCATCGGCATTCAGTGCATCGTCCATCAGCTCGGCATCGGTCTGCCTGAAGGCCGCATCCTGGAAGCCAAAGCGGGCGGCGAGCCGGCGAAATATCTCGGTGTTCGGCAGGCTCTCGCCCACCGGCGCAATGACCGGCTCGGCGCGCTGCAGATACTGCTGGCCGTAGGCCGCGTAGAGATCCGCGTGCTCGAAGTGCGTGCAGGCCGGCAGGATCACGTCCGCGTAGGCCATGCTGTCGGTCATCGCCACTTCGATGCCGACGATGAACAGGTCTTCGCGCGCCAGTCCCCGCCTCAGGCGGTTCTGGTCCGGGTGGACGATCAGCGGATTGTGGTTGTAGATAAACAGGGCCTTGAGCGGCGGGTCCAGCTCTTCATCGAGCAGCAGCCGCCCGACGTCGATGATGTTGAGCGTGCGTGTCTCCGGCCGCGCCCACTCGCTCCGCGTCAGCTTATCCAGCGTCTTCGGAAAAGCGTGGCCCGCCCCACCCACGAGTCCGCCGCCGGCCACGCCAAACTTGCCGGCGAGCGCGGGCAGGGCGGCAATGGCCCGCAACCCCGACCCCCCGTTCCGGTTGCGCTCCAGGCCATTGCCCCAGGCGATGACCGCGGGTGTGGCGTCGCGATACCACTGCGCCAGCGTGCGGATATCTTCCAGCGCGACGCCACAGATGTCCGCCGCGCGCTCGGCCGGATAGGCGCGCGCCGCTGCCATGAAGGCGTCAAAGCCCAGCACGTGCTCGGCGATGAAGGCCTGATCGAGACCGCCAATCCGCTCCAGCTCCACCGCGATTGCCCAGGCCAGCACTACATCCGTGCCTGGCCGGACCGCCAGATGCAGGTGGGCCTGCTCGGCCACCCGGACGCGGCGCGGGTCGATCACGACCAGCTTCGCGCCCTGGTGCTTGGCGGCATTGATTTGCCGCATGAGGTGCAGGTTGCAGCTCGTCGCATTGTTTCCCCAGACGATGATGAGCTGCGCCTGGCTCACCTGCTGGAGCGGCGTTCCCGGGGTCGCACCGAAGGTGCCGGCGTAGGCCGCGCTGCGGATACCACCGCACAGCGGGCTGCGGTTCAGGAGCGATGCGCCGATGCGGTGAAAGAAGCGCAGCGACATCGAATCGCCCGCGAGCATCCCGTGCGGTCCGGCGTAGTTGAGCGGCAGGAGCGCCTGCGGGCCATGGCGATCGATGACGCCGCTGACGCGCTCGTGAATGGTGTCGAGCGCCTCCTCCCAGGAAATCCGCGCGAACTGGCCCGTGCCCTTGGGGCCGACGCGCTTCAGGGGATGGCGCAGGCGGTTCGGGCCGTGCACGAACTCCGGATAGTGATGCGCCACCTTGGCGCAGACGGCGCCGTGGGTGATGGGATTGACCTTGGAGCCCCGCACCGCCATGACCTGATCGGCCTCGACCGTCACGGTGAGGCTGCAGGTATCCGGGCAATCGAGGGGACAGACGCTGGCCTTTTCCACAGGTTTGGGGCGATCCGCTATGAGGGTGCAGCCAGAATAACGCAACCACCGCAGGACTCAACCGGACGCCCGGGCGCCCTAAGCCCGAGCGCCCGCGCACCTGACACGCACGGTAAAGCGCCAGAGCAACATCGCGACCAGCGAATACACGACCAGCCACCAGGGCATTTCGCCATGGTGCAGATGCACGACTCCGGCGGCGGTAAATGACACGATCAATAGAACAAGACCGGCGAGCAGCGGGGTCTCGAAGGCAAAAAGCGCGGCACCCAGCAACTCGAGCACGGCAAGGAGCACTCGCGAGGCGCTCCCGAGTCCCGCCGCGGTCCAGGCGCCAATGGTGTGGGGAGCGAACAGCAGGGGCAATGTGAGCGCAATGAGCCACCCGCTCAGCAAGCCGCGCGCACTCGCCAGGATCAGGCGCACCCGCCGCCCCGTGGCACGGCCGGACAGGGCAGTAGAAACACCTGGCGAGCCAGCTCGGATTGAAGTTGCGCGCGCGGATAGAAATGCAGCAGCAGTTCGGGCTGAAATAACTCGGGATTCTCCCGGGCGAAGCCCGGCCAGCCGCCCCCGTCACCGCGCTGGCAGATGTGCTGCTGGATCAGCGCCAGGTAGGCGACCGTAATCGTCTCGTGATATCGGTCAACCTTGCCCAGCCGGCCCGCATGGCTGCGGATGGCAGCGCGCATGCGCCCCAGCGCCACCGCAAAGTCGCCCTGCCGCAGGCACAGGTAGGCCGCTCGAACATGCGCGGTGTGCCCGAATTCCGCCTCCGCCAGCTCCCCGCATTCCAGCGCCCGCAGGAATTCCTCGTCGGTCATGGCTTCTCCCTCAGCCGATGACTTGCGCGCGCGTCCAGGTCGAGCTCGTAGATGGCCTTGAGCTCGGCGATCTTGCGCACGGTGGGCGCTGAAAACGCCGCCTTGCCCTCGAAGGCGTGCAGGACGATGCCTTCCAGCAGGTCGCCCAGCGTCATATTCTTGTAGGCGGCGAGTGCCTTTAGCACCTTGAGGATGCGACGTTCAATGCGGAC
>JANXYA010000324.1 GCA_025350345.1 Gammaproteobacteria bacterium | reverse complement strand
GCATTAGTGAACGACAAGCTCCTGCGCTTCCCCCCGGGGTTCCTCTGGGGTGCTGCGACCTCCGCGTACCAGATCGAAGGATCGCCACTGGCCGACGGCGCCGGGCCTTCCATCTGGCAGCGATTCTGCCGGACGCCTGGCATGGTGCGCGACGGGCAGACGGGGGACGTGGCCTGCGATCACTACCGGCGCTACAAGAGCGACGTGGCGCTGATGCGCGAGCTCGGGCTCAAGGCCTACCGCTTCAGCATCGCCTGGGGCCGCGTGCTGCCTGCGGGGCGCGGCGCGGTGAACGCCCCGGGCCTGGGGTTCTACGATCGCCTGGTCGATGAGCTGCTGGAGCATGGCATCGAGCCGCTGGTCACGCTGCAGCACTGGGATCTGCCCGAGGCGCTCGACAATCGCGGTGGCTGGCTCAATCCAGACATCGCGCAGTGGTTCGCCGACTACGCGAGCGTCGTGTTCCGGAAACTCGACGGACGCGTCAAGCACTGGGCGACCCACAACGAGCCCTGGGTGGTCACGGACGGAGGATACCTGCACGGCGTGCTCGCGCCGGGGCATCGCAATCTCTACGAGGCGCCGATCGCCACGCACAATCTCCTGCGCGCCCACGGCGCCGCGGTGCAGGCCTATCGCAGCACCGGCAAGCATCGCATCGGCCTGGTCGTGAATCTCGAGCCGAAGTACGCGGCGACAGCGGCGGAGGAAGACCGCGCCGCGACGGCGCGCGCCGATGCCTACATGAACCGCCAGTACCTGGACCCCGTCTTCCTCGGAAAGTACCCCGAGGAGCTGCGCGAAATTTTCGGCGAGGCGTGGCCCACCTGGCCCGCCGGGGATTTCGAGCTGATTCGCCAGCCGCTCGATTTCGTGGGCGTCAACTACTACACGCGCAACGTCACGCGCGCCAGCGCCCAGAGCTGGCCGCAGCGCGCGGAGATGGTGAAGCAGCCGCAGGCAATCTATTCCGAGACCGGCTGGGAGGTCTACCCCGAAGGCCTGACCGATACGCTGCTGTGGGTGAAGAACCGCTACGGCAATCCGCCGATCTACATCACGGAGAATGGCGCGGCCTTTGCCGATCCCGCCACCGTGCCCGGGCAGGGTGAAATCGAGGATGCACTGCGCGTGGACTACCTGCGCGCTCATATTGCCGCGGTGCGATCCGCCATTGCACAAGGGGCGGACGTGCGTGGCTATTTCGTCTGGTCGCTGCTGGATAACTTCGAGTGGGCGCACGGCTATTCAAAGCGCTTCGGCATCGTGCACGTCGATTACGCGACGCAGCAGCGTACGCCCAAGGCCAGCGCCCGCTACTATTCCGGGGTCATCGCCTCACACGGCGCCACGATCGAGGCCTGAACTCCGCCGCCAGGCGGCGCCTCATCCCTTGACGCTCCCGAGCGTGATGCCCCTGAGGTAGAAGCGCTGCAGCGCCAGGAACAGCGCCAGCACCGGCAGCACCGTGATGACCGCTCCGGCCATCATCATCTCGTTGTCCTGCACGTGCTCGCGCGACAGGCCGGCCAGCGCCACGGGCAGGGTCTGCATGTCGCGGTCGCTGAGCACGATCAGCGGCCACATGAAATCGTTCCAGGTACCCAGGAACACGAAGACACCGAGCGTGACCAGGATCGGGGTGAGTACCGGTATCACCACCGAGCGGAAGATGCGCCATTCGCTGGCGCCGTCGATGCGCGCCGCGTCCAGCAGTTCATCGGGAATCGAGAGCGCGTACTGGCGCACCAGGAAGATGCCGAAGATGCTGGCGATGCCGGGCAGGACCGCCCCGGCGTAGCTGTTGACGAGGCCGAGGAACTTCAGCAGCCCGAACAGCGGGATCATCGTCACCTGCCCGGGCACGAGCAGGCCCGCGAGCAGCAGCCGGTACAGGCCCTCGCGGCCGCGGAAACGGAGCTTGGCGAAGGCGTAGCCCGCCATGCCGTTGAACACCAGCGCCAGGAGCGTCGCGCTGGTGGCGACGATCACGCTGTTGATGAAGTACCGGCCCATGTGCTGGGCGGCGAACAGATCGCGGTAGTGATCGAGCGTCACCGAGCTCGGGAGGATGGGCGGCGGATAGCCGGAGGAAGCGCCCGTGGGCATGAGCGAGACCGAGACCATCCACGCCAGCGGGAACACGGTGAGCGCGGCGGTGAGCCACAGGGCGCCGTTGACCAGCCAGGCCTGCGCCCGCGTGCTCACGTCTCCCCCAGGCGCCGCGTGAGGCGCATCTGCAACGCCGTAACCAGCAGGATGAGCGCGAACAGGACGAAGGCCACGCTGGAGGCAAAGCCCAGCTTCCACCAGGTGAAGCCCTGCTCGAACATGAAATACAGCACGCTGACCGTGCTCTGCAGAGGCCCCCCCTGCGTCATCACGTACGGCTCGGCGAACAGCTGGAAGTAGCCGCTGACGGTCAGGATCCCCACCAGCGCCAGTGTCGGGGTGAGCAGCGGCAGCGTGATGTGGCGCAGCCGCGCCCACGCGCCGGCGCCTTCCAGTCGCGCGGCATCGTGGAGATCCTCGGGAACGGCCTGGAGCGCCGCGATCAGGATGATCATGTTGTAGCCGAAGTTCTTCCACACCGCGAGCAGCACGATGGAGGGCATCGACCAGTGCGGATCGCCGAGCCAGTCGATGGCCGGAAACCCCAGGTGCGTGAGCAGGTAGTTGAGCAGGCCGTAGCGCGTGTGCAGCAGATAGCGCCAGATCAGCGCCACGGCCACCAGCGTCGTGACGACCGGAGCGAACAGCGCCGTGCGGAACAGCGGCCGGAAGCGCGTCAGGCGCGAATCGACCAGCAGGGCGGCGCCGAGGGAAGCGAGGAGCGATAGGGGCACGCCCAGCACCACAAACAGCGCCGTATTGCCGAGCGCCTGCCAGAACAGCGGCGTCACCAGCAGCGTGCGGTAATTCTCCAGGCCGATATAGCGCAGGTTCGCCGGGTCGGCCAACGCGTACAGGTCGAAGTCCGTGAAGCTCAGCAGCAGGGCGGCCACGACCGGCAGCAGGAAGAAGACAGCGATCAGCAGCAGGGCCGGGAGCGAGAACCACCAGCCAGCGCGCGTACGGTTCACCGCTTGGCCTGCCGATCGAGCAGCCAGCGCCGCTTGGCGAGCATCGCATCGACCTCGGCGTCAAAACCGGTGACGGCGCTGATTTCGCTTTGCCCGCCGCGCACGACACGCTCGGCCATCAGGCGCATGCCCTGCATGATCTGCTCCCATTCCGGCAGTTGCTGGAAGGCACGGAGCCTCTCGAGCTGGATGCGGAAGGCCCGCGTGTAGGGATCGGTGGCGATGGCGCCGGATTCCCAGCTGCTGCGCCTGGGGGGCAGGTCGCCGGTGAGCTCGTAGAAGCGCCGCTGCACCGCCGGCTCCGACAGGTACTCGATCAGGGTCCAGGCGCTGGCCTTGTGCCTGGAGCGATTGAAGATCACGAGACTCGCGCCACCCGCGCTCGACACGCCCGGCCCATCCGGCCCGGGCATCGGCGCTGTCATCCAGCTGCCCTGCTGCTCGGGCGGCAGGCGGCGCTTGAATTCGCCGATGTTCCAGGGCCCTGAAACATAGAACGTGAAGTATCCATTGCCCAGTTCGTCCCAGACGTTCGAGATCTGGGTGTTGGTCGCCATCGGCGCGAGCGACTGCGCGAACAGCTCGTGGTAAAAGCCCAGCGCGCGGCGGAAGGAGGCGCTGCGGAAATTGCCGTAGCGATTCCCGTCGCGCAGCATGGCTTCGGGCTGCTGCAGGGCGAGGACCTGGAGCGGCTCGAATTCATTGAGCGGCAACAGCAGCGCGTAGCGCTGTGGCCCCACCATCCGCTTGATCGCCTGGAGCTGGCGCAACCAGTCGGCCCAGTTCTCCGCCGGGGCCGCGAATCCGGCCTGGTGCAGCAGATCGCTGCGGTAGAACAGCAAGCGGGTATCGACGTACCAGGGCACGCCCCACGGCACACCGTCGAGGGAGTTGGCCTGCCAGATGCCCGGAAAGAAGTCTTCGCTGTTGACGGTGGGCGCATGGGCCAGGCGCGTCTGCAAGGGCTCGAGCGCGTGCAGCGCCACCAGCTCCGGAATCCAGGTATTGCCGAGCTGGCATACATCCGGGGTGGCATCGCCGGCCACCGCGGTCAGCAGTTTCTCGTGCGCGGCGGTCCAGGCCAGCTGCTGGACCTCGACGTGGATGTCCGGATGCGCGCGCTCGAAGTCCGGCAGCAGCTTGACCACGGCCTCCGCTTCCGGGCCCATGGCCCAGAAGTGCAGCACTTCAGCGCGCCCGGCGGCATCGCCGCATCCGAACAGCAGCAGGGCCGGCGGCAGCACCGCCAGCAGCGTCCGTCTCAGCCCAGCCATCCGCCCGTGAACCCGGCGCGCTGCAGGCCGCGCTGCAGCACCGGATCGGTGCGCGACAGGCTCCAGAGCAAGCCGCTGCGCTGGTTTTCGATCATGGCGACGATGGGGCCCTGGTTGATGCCGTAGTAGCGCGTGTCCACCCAGCCGAAGCCGCTGATGATCCGCCCGCTCTGCACCGGCACGTTGTACTGGAAACTCGGATTGTAGCTGTCGAGGAATCCGTAGTTGCCGTAAATGGCCGTGCCGTAGCGCTGGTACATCGCGGCGATGGCG
>JANXYA010000285.1 GCA_025350345.1 Gammaproteobacteria bacterium | reverse complement strand
ATGTCTATGTCATCAACCCCCGGGGCACGATTCTGGCGCCTACCTTTGGCGGCGGCGCGCGGGATTACGCTCTAGTGGGCTGGGCGATCGCCCGGCAGGTCCTACGGAAGCTGCAGATCGGCGCGGAAATCTTTCACCAATCGGCCCCCTCGCGCGACGGATTGCCGAGTACCGTGCTCAACGCGGGGCTGCGCTACGATCTGAGCGACCACTGCCACCTGCTGGGATCCGCCGGGTGAGGCCTTCAGAATCCCTCGGCAACGAACGAGCACTCCTGGTATCTCGCGCTGCTCATCACCCGCTGAGGGCGCGCGGACGGGAACGCAGTGCCAGCGCATACACCGCCATGATGACGATCACCAGCGCCACCAGCATCCACAGCATGTAGTGCGGGCTGCTGCCGATGACATAGAGGCAGAACAGGATCCCGAGGACCGCGCAGCCCTTGTAAAAAATGTCCGGTGCACCCTTAGCTGCGGCGCTGCCCCTGAACAGCGCCGCCAGCGCCACGGCGTAGACCGCGAGTGAGAGCAGCACCGACAGGTCGACCAGGTTCTCGAACTGCTGTGCCAGGGTCGAGGACTTGGTGGCGATTGCTACCAGGCAGGTAAAGCTGCTGGAGACCAGCAGTGCGCGGACCGGAACGCCGCGCGCGTCCTGCAGCGCGAGGGCCCGCGGCAGGAAGCCCTGCCGGGCAGCGGCCTGGCCGGTCTGCGCAGCCAGCAGGATCCAGCCGGAAAGGGTGCCGACGGTCTTGACGAGCGCGGCGAGGGCGACCAGTCCTGCCGCGGCCGTACCGAGCAGCACGCGCGTGGCGTCCGCGAACGGCGCGTTCGAATGGCTCAGCACGCTGACGGGCAGCAAGCCGAAGATGGCGGCTGAGGCTGCGATGTAGACCAGTGCGGCGAGGAGCACGCCGCCGACGGTGGCCACCGCGACATTGCGCTCGGGCCTATCGACGACGGCCGCGGCGATCGAGGCGCTCTCGAGCCCGAGGAAGGCCCAGAACACCAGCAGCAACGAACGGGGAAGAGCCGTGCCGATCGCCAGGTGGCCCGGATTCCACGACTGGTGGAACAGTGCGGCATCGAAGCGCAGCCAGCCAAAGGTTGCGACCAGCAGCACGGGCACGAGCCCGCAGATGATGGCGATGGCGTCGAACTGGCAGGCGCGCCGGGGACCCAGCAGGTTGAGCACCGTCAGCACGGCGATGAGCAGCACGGAAGCGCCGGCGCCGTACCAGCCTGCATCGATGCCGGGCAGGAGGGAGGCCAGGTAGCCAATTGCCGCGATTGCCACGCCGAGGTTTCCGACCCAGCAGATGATCACGTACATCAGGTAGGCCTGGAAGCCGACGTGGCGGCCGAACGCGGCTTGGGCGTAGGCGCAGGGGCCGCCGGCCTGCGGGTTGCGTGCCGCGAGCCGAGCGAATCCCAGCGCAATGGCGAGCGCGGCCACGGTGGCCGTCGCCCAGCCCAGCAGACTGATGCCACCGATTCCGGCCAGCGTCGCCGGCAGGAGGAAGATCCCCGAACCGATCATGTTGCCCGCGACCAGAAAGGTCGCGAGTGCCGGCCCGATCTTCTCTGTGCCGGTGCTCACCGCTGCCGTCAGCGGCGCGCGAGAGCCGAGGCGTCGCGGGCGAGGGCCTCGATCTTTGCCCAGTCTCCCGCCCTGACCGCGGCGGTGGGCGTGACCCAGGAGCCGCCCACGCAGGCCACGTTGGCGAGCGCCAGGTAGCCCGGCGCGCTCGCGCGCGTGATGCCGCCCGTGGGGCAGAAGACCACGTCGGCGAAAACCGGGGCAAAGGCGCTGAGCATGGCAATCCCGCCAGCCGGTTCCGCGGGAAAGAATTTCAGGGCCGTATATCCGGCGGCGCGCGCGGCGAGCAGCTCGGAGGCCGTCGCCACGCCGGGAAGCAGGGGAAATCCGGCATGGCGGCCGGCCACTGCGAGTTCTTCCGTGAGACCCGGAGTGACGGCAAACTGCGCGCCCGCGGCGGCGACGCGCTCGAAGTCCTCGGGTTGCGTGAGCGTCCCGGCACCGATGATGGCATCCGGCACGGCCTTGCGCATCGCCGCGATGGCCGCCAGCG
>JANXYA010000281.1 GCA_025350345.1 Gammaproteobacteria bacterium | reverse complement strand
AGCTGCAGATCAAGGAGCAGCAGTTGCGCGAGACTCTCGAGCGGGTCGGTCGCGTCACGCCGCGCCGCTGGCTCGCACCGCTCCGTGGCCCGCGAGGCAAGGAAGCGCGCGCCCAGGCGCGCCCGCCGCCGGTATTGCCATTGCGGGCCACGGAGCGGTGCGAGCCAGCGGCGCGGCGTGACGCGACCGACCCGCTCGAGAGTCTCGCGCAACTGCTGCTCCTTGATCTGCAGCTGCTCATCGCTGTCCAGATGCTGCAGGGAGCAGCCCCCGCACACGCCGAAGTGCGCGCAGCGCGGCGCCACGCGCTGCACGGCGGGTTCGAGGACGGCCACCAGCTCAGCCTCATCGTGCTGGCGGTGATGCCGGCGCCGGATGAACTGGATGGTTTCATCGGGCAGCGCGCCGCTGACAAAGGCCGTCTTGCCGCCGCGCACCACGCCCTCGGCATTCTGATTGAGCGCCTCGACCCGGCCCGTTTCGATGATCGGCGGTGCTCGCCGACTCAACCGCGCGCTTCCCAGGCCTGCAGGAACTGCTGGTGATGGGCCTCGCCGGAGCTGCGCAGGAGCTCGCGCAGGCGCGCGAGTTCCTGCTCATGCATCGCGCCATCGAGCCGGCCCCGGAACAGCTCGAAGCGCAGCAGCACCAGGTAGGTATTGAGCACATCGATCTCGCAGTAATTGCGCACCGCGGCGAGTTGCCCGCCGAGCACGGCGCCCCAGACCTCGGCGCCCGAGAATCCCAGTTTCCCCGGAAACCCGAGCAGCAGCGCCATGTCCGCGAGTGAGGCCCGGCCGCGGGCCTGGAATCCGGACAGCACGTCCATCAGGTCGAGGTGCCGCCAGTGGTAGCGGTTGTGGTAGTTGTTCCAGCGAAAGCCCTGGTCCTCATCGCCCGTTTCCCAGTAGCGCGGCGCCTGCACGCCCGCCTTGAGCGCGCGGTAGTTCAGCACCGGCAGGTCGAACCCGCTGCCGTTCCACGACACCAGGTCCGGGGTGTATTTCTCGATGCCCTCGAAGAAACGCGCGATCAGCTCCGCTTCGCTCGAGTGCAGGTCGCCCAAGGTCCAGACCTTGAGCTGGTCGCGACTGCGCAGCAGGCAGGAAATGGCCACGACCCGCTGCTGCTCGAGTGGCAGGAAGTCGTTGCCGCTCTCCTGGCGGTGCACCGTGTACATGGCCTTGGCCACCTGCGCATCGCTCAAGCCCTCGAGATTGAAGGTCCGCCGTCCCAGTTCCACGTCGGGCACGGTCTCGATGTCGAATACCAGGCGGTTCATTTCCTCCTGGCCTTCGCACGCGGCGCGGCGCGCGCCCCCTTGCGTGGGACCTGCGGCTGGGGCTGCGCGGCCATCAGCACGGCGACCGCCACCACCAGCCCCGCCTCGTCCGTCAGCGTCACGTGACCGGCGCCGATCCCGAGCTTGCGGCGCATTTGCTCCCCGCGCGCGGAGTAGACGACTTCGGGCCGGCCCCAGCGGTTCTGCACGATGCCGACGTCGCGGATCCACATGCCGTGGGCGAAGCCGGTGCCCATGGCCTTGACGATGGCTTCCTTGGCGGCAAAGCGCATCGCCACGAATCGCTCCGGCCGTGCCGTCCTGGCGAGCTGCTCGCGCTCGGCCGGCAACAGCAGCCGGTCCAGGAAGTGCGGTCCAAAGCGCTTCATGGTGCGCTTGATTCGCACCACCTGCAGCACATCGACGCCGATGCCGTAGATCATCTTCAGGGGTTCCGCGCGCGCTGCAGCTGTGCGCGCATCTCCCGCACGGCGGTGGCGAGGCCATCGAACACGGCCTGGGCGATGATTGCGTGGCCGATGTTAAGCTCGCTGATCTCCGTCATCGCGGCCACCGGAGCGACGTTGCGGTAGTTCAGGCCGTGGCCGGCGTGCACTTCGAGCCGGCGCTGCAGGCCATAGCGCGCGGCGAGGCGGAGCCGCTCGAGCTCCTGCGCCTGCGCACCCCCGCTCGCCTCGGCGTAGTGCCCGGTGTGCAGTTCGATCACGCTCGCCCCGCATTCCGCCGCGGCGTCGATCTGCTCGGGCACCGGATCGATGAACAGGGCCACGCGGACCCCGCGGTCCCTGAGCCGCGCGCAGGCCACGCGGAGCGCCGCGGCCGCCCCGCGCACATCCAGGCCCCCCTCGGTGGTCAGTTCGGCGCGCCGCTCGGGCACCAGGCAGCAGTCGGCGGGCTGGATCTCGCAGGCGAGCGCCAGCATCGGTTCGGTCGCCGCCATTTCCAGGTTCATCCGCGTCGTCAGCAGGCTCCGCAGCGCCCGTACGTCGCGCTCCTGGATGTGGCGGCGATCCTCGCGCAGGTGCAGCGTGATGTTGTCGGCCCCGGCCTGCTCGGCCATCAGCGCGGCGTACACGGGGTCGGGGTAGACCGTGCCGCGCTGCTGGCGGAGCGTGGCGACGTGGTCGATGTTCACGCCCAGTTCCAGTTGCAGGTTCATCACGCAGATCGCTCCATTTTGGCGACGGCCCGCGCGACGGCGCGCGTACTGAGTTCACGGCCCTCCAGACACAGATCAAGCGCGGCACGCAGCACGGCGCGCGCCTGGCGCTGCCCCTCCGCGTCGCCCAGGGGCTGCTGCGCGGCCAGGGCCAGCAGCACCCGGCCCGACACGGCGCCGGCCGTCGCGCCCGCGCTGAGCGGCCAGACGCCCTCCCCGGGGCGGAAATGGTAATACGCTTCCGCCACGACCGGGCGCCCGTCGGCCTCAAAGGCCAGCTCGCTCCCGTACCCGAGCAATTGCAGCAGGCGGGTCTCGAATTGCCGCAGCACCTCCTCCAGCGGCGCACCGGCGCGCAAGCGCGCCAGGGTCGCCTCATAGTGCAGGTACAGCTCGCGCTGCGGATCGTGCGGTACCGTGAGCTTGAGCAGCAGTTCGTTGAGATAAAAGGCGCTGAGCAGGTACTTGGGGCCAAGCGGCGGCGGCGGCGGGCCCTCGCCTTCAGCGGCGGTGAGCGTCGGTGCCTCGCCCCGCCCGCTCCAGGACAGGAGCAGGGGCCGGAAGGGCTGGAGCGGCGCGAAGCGCGAACGCGGGCCGCGGGCGGCGCGCGCGAAGGTGCACAGCCGCCCGTAATCGCGGGTATACAAATCGACGATCAGGCTGGTGTCGCGGTAGGGCCGCCGGTGCAGCACGAAACCCGCCGCGAATTCGACGCGGTGCGCGGCACGGCTCATTCCACTTCCAGCTCGCGCAGCGCGCGCGCGTCATCGGCCCAGTTCTCCCGCACCTTGACCCAAAGGGCGAGGTGATAGCGCCGCCCGAACAGATGATTGAGTTCGAGACGCGCCGCGCGCCCGATGCGCTTCAATCGCTCTCCGCCCGCTCCGATCACGATGGGCTTCTGCCCCTCGCGATCCACCCAGATGACCGCGCCGATCTCCACCCGCCCCTCGTCGGTCTCGGCGTAACTCTCGATCTCGACGGCGATGCCGTAGGGCAGTTCCTCGACCAGCTCGAGCGTGAGCTTTTCGCGGATCAGCTCGGCTATGCGAAAGCGCTCGCTCCGATCGGTGATCTGGCCGGCGGGGTACAGGCGCTCCCCTTCCGGGAGCGCCTCAAGAATCGCGCGGCGCAGCGCCTCGATATTGTCACCGCGCAGCGCCGAGAGCGGCACGATCGCCAGGAACTGGGCGCGCTCGGCCAGCCGGCCGATGTAGGGAAGCAAGCGCTCGCGCGGGTGCACGCGATCGACCTTGTTGACCACCGCGATCACCGGCCGCTCCATCTGCAGCACGCGCTGCAGGGCCATCTCGTCCTCGTCGGTCCATTTCAGGGCCTCGACCAGCAGCACCGCCAGGTCGGCGGCGCCCAGCGCGGAGTTCGCGGCGCGATTCATGGCGCGATTCAGCGCCCGCTTCTGCCCCTGGTGCATCCCGGGTGTGTCGACGAAGGCGATCTGGCCTTCCTCCGATTCGCTGATGCCCAGCACCTGGTGACGCGTGGTCTGCGGCCGGGAAGTGACGATGCTGACCTTCTGGCCGAGCATCGCATTCAGCAGTGTCGACTTGCCGACGTTGGGCCGGCCAACCAGGGCCACATGACCGCAGCGGAAGGCCTTCATGGTGCGAGTTGCGCCAGCAGCTGCTGCGCGGCCGACTGCTCCGCCCGGCGGCGGCTGAGGCCAACGCCCTGCGCGTTTGAATTCAGTGCCGGCACCGCGCAGCTGACGTGAAAGGTCTGGGCGTGCGATTCCCCTTCGACCAGCACCACGGTGTAATTCGGCAGCGGGAGCCCGCGGCCCTGGAGCCATTCCTGCAGGCGGGTCTTGGCATCCTTCTGGCCGTCCGGCGCTTCGGCCGCAGCGGCGTCCATCGCCTCCAGGGCCGGGGCCAGCAAGCGCAGGAACACCCGCCGGGCGGTCTCGAAGCCGGCCTCCAGGTAGAGCGCGCCGCACACCGCCTCCAGCGCATCGGCCAGGATCGACTCGCGCCGCTCCCCGCCGGTCTTCAGCTCCCCCGCCCCCAGGGCCAGTGCCGGGCCCAGCTCCAGCGGGCCGGCCAGGCGCGCCAGGGAATCACCGCTGACCACCACGGCTCGCAGGCGGCTCAAGGCCCCCTCGTCGGCCTCCGGGTAATGGGCATAAAGATACTGCGCGACGATGAGGTTGAGCACCGCATCGCCGAGGAACTCGAGACGCTCGTTGTTGGCGCGAGCCGCGCTGCGATGCGTAAGGGCCTGCTCGAAGAGCGTGACATCGGCGGGCTCGTACTGGAGCTGGCGGCGGACCCACTCGGCGGCGCGCTCTCCACCGGTGATCGGTGCGGCTGACATGGGTCAGCCGGCGGCATCGGCATACCGCGCGCCGCTCACTTCAGAATCACCTGCTTGTTGAACTGCACCAGCATCGAAACATTGCCGATCAGTGGGGCGAGATCCTCGTACTCGGCCACCGCCACCCAATGATCACCCTCGCGGTGCACGTCGATATCCTTGGCCGACGGGCGATCCACGTACTCGACATCGAACCGCCGCTCGAGCGCGTTGCGCACGCTGACCGGATTGATCTGCGGATCGTCCTTGGAATCGGCCGCCAGCTGCTCGAGGGAGCGGACGACGTGAAAATAATTGAGGTAGATCGGCGTCAGGCGGATGCCGGCGTACACGAGCACCGCGACCGGCGTCAGCAGCACCAGCCAGCCAATGAAAGTCACGCCGCGCTGAGATTTAGGCATGTGTCGTACTCCTTGGATCTCCAATCCCCGCCACCGCGCTACTCTATACGCTTGCCGATACGGCGCCAGTCCGGCCATCCGGACCGGCCGAGCGGCAGGTTCAGCCAGATACGCGAGGCCCGGCCGACCAGATGGTCCTCCGGCACGAAGCCCCAGAAGCGTCCGTCCAGGCTGTTGTCGCGGTTGTCGCCAATCATCAGGTACTCGCCCGGCGGCACCACCAGGTCGTTGAGGGTATCGTTTCTGTCCGGCAGGACGCCACGCAGGGCATCGTCGCACTGGTAACTCACCTGGATGTGCCGCTTGCAGCTCGCGACCGGGGCGGCCCGCAGGTCATCGATGGTGTGGCAGGACAGCGTCTGGTGGCGGTGCGCGCCCAGCTGCTCGGTGGACAGGCGCATGTTCAGGTAGCAGCCGTCGTTGTAGCGACCCTCATACACCAGCGGCACCGGCAGTCCGTTGATGATGAGCTGATCATCGCGCACCCGCACCGTGTCGCCCGGCAAGCCGACGACGCGCTTGATGAAATTGACCGCCGGATCGGGCGGGAAATGAAACACGACGACATCGCCGCGCTGCGGCTCGCCCAGGTTCAGGATCTTGGTATTCAGCACCGGCAGGCGCATCCCATAGGCGAATTTGTTCACCACCAGGAAATCCCCCTCCTGGAGCGTGGGCATCATCGAGTCGGAGGGAATGCGGAACGGCTCGAAGATGAAGGAGCGCAGCACCAGCACCAGCGCCGCGACCGGCAGCAGGCTCCGGGCGTAATCGACCGTGACGGGCAGGGGCTGGTGCGCGCTCTCGAGGCCAGCGCGGGTGGCCGCGCGGGCGCGGAGCGGCGCCAGGACGAAGCGGTCCAGGACCCAGACAAAGGCCGAGGCGAACAGCACCAGCACCAGCACCAGGCTGAAATCCAGCCGTTCGGAGACCAGCAGCCGCAGGATCGCGCCGATGATGACGATGGGCAGGGCCAGGTAGACGGCGCGCGTCCACGCCGGCTCGGTCATGGCTCCGGAACCGGCGCGCAGCCGGCGGTGGGGCCGCAGGAACCAGTCATCGATGACCGCCAGCAGCGTGATCGGGCCGGCGAGCCACGCCAGCAGGGTGATTATTTGCAACAGCATGCGTGCGTCCTTATTTGCGGCCGACCTGGAGCACGGCCAGGAAGGCTTCCTGCGGAATCTCCACGGCGCCGACCTGCTTCATGCGCTTCTTGCCGGCCTTCTGTTTCTCCAGCAGCTTGCGCTTGCGCGAGATGTCGCCGCCATAGCACTTGGCGAGCACGTTCTTGCGCATCGCCTTGACCGACTCGCGCGCGATGATGCGCCCGCCGATCGCCGCCTGGATCGCGACCTCGAACATCTGCCGCGGAATCAGCTCGCGCATTTTCGCCGCCAGCA
>JANXYA010000235.1 GCA_025350345.1 Gammaproteobacteria bacterium | reverse complement strand
GTCACGGCGAAAGCGTAACGATTGTAGGTGCCGGTGGCATCGTTGCCAGTATCGGCAACTGCTCGCCGCCCTGCGCGTTGCGGCGTAGCCCGGCGCGCACCCGCGCCAGCAGTTCCGGCGCGCTGAAGGGCTTGGCGACGTAGTCGTCGGCGCCGGCATCGAGCGCAGCGATCTTGTCCACCTCCATCGTGCGCGCCGACAGCACCAGCACCGGCGTCGGCGCGAAGCGCCGGATCTCGCGTATCACGGCGAGCCCGTCCCGGTCCGGCAATCCGAGATCGACGACCAGCAGATCCGGCCGGTGATTGCGCGCCTCGATGATGCCGCGCGCAGCGGATTCGGCCTCCACCACCCGATAGTGCTGCGATTCGAGCAGCATCCGCAGTACGCCCCGGATGCCCGCATCGTCCTCCACGATCAGCACGAGAAACATGGCTTCGGTCACTGGACCGGCTCCGCCGTCGGCAGCGTGAATGCGAAGCGGGCGCCACCGCCCGGACGCTGCGCGGCACTGATGTGCCCGCCGTGCGCATTGACGATCGCCCGGCAGATGGCCAACCCCAGGCCGGCGCCCCCCGCATTGCTCTCTTCGCGCCCACGCTGGAATTTCGCAAACAGCAGATCGAGCTCGCCCGCCGGCAGCCCCGGCCCCGAGTCCTCGACCACGACCCGCAGCGCGTCCTCCTCGAGTGCGGCACTGACGCTGATCCGGGTCCCGGGCGGCGTGTGCTTGATGGCGTTCTCGAACAGGTTGACCAGCACCTGCGTGATGAGGGGCGCGTCGACGTTGACGGCCGGCAATTCGGGCGGCAATTTCACCTCGACCGGGCGGCCGCCGAAGCGGCCGTCGAGGCGCGAGAGCGCGGCACCGATCAGATCGTCGATGGTTTCCCAGTCGCGCCGCAGGCGCACCTCGCCGGCCTCGAAGCGCATCAGGTCGAGCACGTTCGAGATCAGCTCGGACATCTCCCGGGCCTTGGCGTCGATCGAGTGGGCCAGTTGCGAGCGCGCCGCGGAATCGAGCTTCAACTCCGGGTCATTGAGTGCGGAGCTCGCGCCCGTGATCACCGCCAGCGGCGTGCGCAGGTCGTGCGATATGGACGCCAGCAATGTATTGCGCACGCTCTCCGTCTCCGCCGCGACACGCGCCACTTCAGCCTTCTCGGCGAGCTGCGCCCGCTCGATCGCCAGGGCGATCTGGCCGGCAAAGGTTTCCAGCAGGTGCCGCTGCTCGGGGAGCAGCAAGCGCCGCCGCTGCCTCGGGCGCACCGCGAGCACACCGAGCGTGCGTTGCGCGCCGGTGAGCGGGAGGTATTGCGCGGGTGCGGCCGGCAGCGTGTCGGTGCCGAGCCCCGCCGGCTTGCCGTGATCGCACACCCACTGCGCCACCGACAGATCAGCATCGGTGAGGGCGCCGGCCGGCGCCGGCCCGGCCTGCGGCTGCAGGTGACCATTGGCATCGGGCAACAGCACCGCCGCCTCGCTCGCAAAGGTCTCGGCGACGTGCTTGATGGCCAGCTGCGAGAGCTGGTCCAGGCCCCGCTTGGCGGCCAGCTCGCGGCTCATCGCATACAGGAGCGAAGTGCGCCGTTCGCGCGCGCCGGCGACGCGCGTCTGCGCGCGCACGCTCGCGACCAGGCTGGCGATCAGCAGCGTCATGCCGAGCATGACGGCGAAGGTCACGAGATACTGCAGGTCGCTGACCGCAAAGCTGAAGCGGGGCGGCACGAAGCAGAAATCGAAGGCCGCTACATTGACGAACGCGCTCAGGGAAGCCGGTCCCCGGCCGAGCCGGAGCGCCGCGATGGTGCCGCCGAGCAGATAGACCATGACCAGATTCGTCAGCTCGAAATACGGATACATCAGCGCGGCGATGCCGGTGCAGGCCGCCGAGATCAGCAGCGCCATCCAGTAGCGCTGCCAGCGAATCTCGCCCGCGCCACCGGTGGGCAGATCCCGCCGTTGGGGTGCCAGTGCGTCGCGTCGCGCGATGACGGAGATGTCGCAGCCGCGGCCGCGGCGCACGAGTTCGGTCGCGGTCGAGCGCCGCAGCCACAGGCGCCAGCCCCGGCGCTTCGGCTCGCCGACCACGATGCGCGTGATGTTGCGCAGGCGGGCGTACTCGACCAGCGTCTCGGCGGCCGTCCGCCCATCGAGCGTGACCGTTTCCGCGCCGAGGGACTCGGCCAGGCGCAGCACGTCGATGCGCCGGTTGCGTTGGGCTTCCGAGAGCCTCAGGAGCGGTGGCGTCTCGACCGACACGACGATCCACTCGGCATCGAGCGCATCGGCGAAGCGCTTGCCGACGCGCACCAGCTGTTCGGCCTGCTCGTCGGGCGCGATGGCGATCAGGAACCTGTCGCGCGCCAGCCAGGGCCGCGAGCTGCGCTCCTTGCCGGCATACTCCTGCGCCGCGGCGTCGACCCGGTCGGCCGTGCGGCGCAGCGCCAGCTCGCGCAGCGCCAGCAGATTGGGCTTGCGGAAGAAGCGCTCGGTGGCCGTGCCCACCTGGTCGGAAACATAGACCTTGCCGGCCTTGATGCGGGCAATCAGATCGTCGGGCGGCAGGTCGATCAGCTCGACCTCGTCGGCTTCGTCGAAGATCCGGTCCGGGATCGTTTCCTGCTGGCGAATGCCGGTGATGCCGGCAACGACGTCGTTCAGGCTCTCCAGATGCTGGACGTTGACGGTGGTCCAGACGCTGATCCCGGCATCCAGCAGTTCCTCGATGTCCATCCAGCGCTTGGCATGGCGGGGCCGGGGTTCGCCCTCGGTGAGATTGGAGTGGGCGAGCTCATCCACGACCAGCGTCGCGGGCGCACGCCGCAGGGCCGCATCGAGATCGAATTCCCGGCGGGTGATGCCACGATGCCGGACCTGGAGGAACGGCAGCTGCTCGAGTCCGTCGAGCAGCCGCTCGGTTTCCGCGCGCCCGTGCGGTTCGGCGTAGCCGACGACGATCTCTGCGCCCGCCGCCCGTGCGCCCCGGGCCGCTTCCAGCATCGAGTAGGTCTTGCCGACACCGGCCGAGGCGCCAAAGAAGATACGCAGCCGCCCGCGACGCGCGCGCACTTCCTCGCGCTGCACGTCGGCCAGCAGCTTGTCCGGGTCGCGGCGGTCGCCTTCGGCCATTCCCTCAGTGTAGCCCGTCGAGAGCGAGATTGAGCTCGAGCACGTTGATGCGCGGTTCGCCGAAGAGGCCCAGCAGCCGCCCCTGCGTATGGCTCGCGATGAGTGCCTCGACCCGCCCAGTCGGGAGGCCACGGACCCGCGCCACCCGGGCCGCCTGGTAGCGCGCCGCGGCAGGGCTGATCTCCGGGTCCAGGCCGCTCGCCGAGGCCGTCACGAGTTCGACCGGGATCGGCTGCGTGTTGGCCGGATCCGCGTCGTGGAGGGCCTTCGCCTGTGCCTTGACGCCGTCGATGAGTGCCGGATTGAGCGGCCCGAGATTCGAGCCGGTCGATGCGACGCCGTTGTAGGGTTGCGGCGTCGTCGCGGAGGGGCGGCTCCAGAAATACTTCGGGTCCGAAAAGCTCTGGCCAATCAGCTGGGAGCCGACCGCCTTGCCGTGCTGGATTACCAGGCTCCCGGCCGCCTGCTGCGGGAAGGCGACCCGCGCGATTCCAGTGATGAGCAGCGGGTAGGCCAGCCCTGTGAGCACCGTCATCACGAGCAGCAGGCTGAGCGCGGGCCGAAGCGTGCGTGTGAACATGGCTCTTAACTCCTCAAGCCCAGCCCGCGGCAGACAACAGCATGTCGATCAGCTTGATGCCGGGGAAGGGCACCAGGATGCCGCCCAGCCCGTAGATCAGCAGATTCCGCCGCAGCAGCGGCCCGGCTCCGAGCGGCCGGTACTTGACCCCTTTGATGGCCAGCGGGATCAGCAGCACGATGATCAGGGCGTTGAAGATCACCGCCGAAAGGATCGCCGAGTTCGGCGTCGCCAGGTGCATGATGTTGAGCGCACCGAGCTCCGGATAGGTCATCGCGAACGCCGCCGGAATGATCGCAAAGTACTTCGCAACGTCATTGGCGATCGAGAAGGTGGTGAGCGCTCCTCGGGTCATCAGCATCTGCTTGCCGGTCTCGACGATCTCGAGGAGCTTGGTCGGGTTCGAGTCCAGATCGACCATGTTGCCCGCTTCCTTGGCGGCCTGCGTGCCCGTGTTCATGGCCACGGCGACGTCCGACTGGGCGAGTGCCGGCGCATCGTTGGTGCCATCCCCGGTCATCGCCACGAGGCGCCCCTGCGCCTGGTGCTCGCGGATCAGCTTCAGCTTCGCTTCCGGCGTGGCTTCGGCGAGGAAGTCATCGACGCCGGCCTCGGCCGCGATCGCGGCGGCCGTGAGCCGGTTGTCGCCGGTGATCATGATCGTCTTGATGCCCATGTGGCGCAGGTCTGCGAAGCGCTCCTTGATGCCGCCCTTGATGATGTCCTTGAGCTGGATCACGCCCAGTACGCGAGCGCCGTCGGCGACGACCAGCGGCGTGCTGCCCTGGCGCGCGATGGATTGCACGGTCTCGTCGACGACCTTCGGGAACGGCTTGCCCTGCGCCTCCACGTATTTGGCGATCGCATCCGGCGCCCCCTTGCGGATCTGCCGCGCGCCCAGGTTCACCCCGCTCATGCGGGAGTGGGCCGAGAAGGGCACGAAGGTCGCGTCCAGGGAACGCAGGTCCCGCTCGCGCAGGTTGAAGCGCTGCTTGGCGAGCACGACGATGCTGCGTCCTTCCGGGGTTTCATCGGCGAGCGAGGCGAGCTGTGCGGCATCGGCCAGTTCCTGCTCGCTGACCCCGCTGGCGGGCACAAATGCCGAGGCCTGGCGGTTGCCCAGCGTGATGGTGCCGGTCTTGTCGAGCAGCAGCACGTCGACGTCGCCGGCCGCTTCCACCGCACGGCCCGAGGTGGCAATCACATTCGCCTGCATCATGCGGCTCATTCCGGCCACGCCGATCGCGGAAAGCAGGCCGCCGATGGTCGTGGGAATCAGGCACACGAGCAGTGATACGAGCGCGGTGATCGTCACGGGGACGCCGGCCTTGCTGACCTCGACGCTGTAAATCGAAAACGGCAGCAGCGTGACGATGACCACCAGGAACACGAGCGTCAGGGCCACGAGCAGGATGGTCAGCGCAATTTCATTGGGCGTCTTCTGGCGCTTGGCGGACTCCACCATCGAGATCATGCGATCGAGGAAGGTCTCACCCGGGTTTACCACCACGCGCACCAGGATCCAGTCGGAGAGCACCCGGGTGCCGCCGGTCACGGAGGTGAAATCGCCGCCCGATTCCCGGATGACGGGCGCCGACTCGCCGGTGATCGCGCTTTCATCGACCGAGGCGGCGCCCTCGATCACCTCGCCGTCGGCCGGAATCATGTCCTGGGCCTCCACCAGCACCACGTCCCCCTTGCGCAGGTCCTCCGCCTTGACGCGCGTGCTCGCCCGCGAGGTACCGCTCGGGTCCAGCAGCTTCTTGGCGAGCACGGTCTGGCGCATGCTGCGGAGCGAGGCCGCCTGGGCGCGACTCCGTCCCTCCGCGAGCGCCTCGGCGAAGTTGGCGAACAGCACCGTGAACAGCAGCCAGATGGTGATGGCGAGGATGAAGCCGGCCGGCGCCTCCCCCTGCCCCGCCAGGGCCTGGCCATAGAGAGTGGCCGTGACGATCGTGCCGACGTAGACCACGAACATGACCGGATTGCGCCACTGCACCCGCGGGTCGAGCTTGCGCACCGACTCGAGCAGGGCGGGCCCCAGGAGCTTCCGATCGAACAGCGACAATTGTTCCCGTGACATGTTGGATCTCTCTACTTGACTGCGGCGAGCGCGAAGTGCTCCACCACCGGCCCCAGCGCGAGCGCCGGGACATAGGTCAGGACGCCGATCAGCAGCACTGAACCGACCAGCAGCGCCACGAACAGCGGGCCGTGCGTGGGCATGGTGCCGTCGCTCACCGGCACCCGCTTCTTCGCCGCCAGCGAGCCGGCGATGGCGAGCGCGGCGACGATGGGCCAGAAGCGCGCGATGAACATCGCCAGGCCGAGTGCCACGTTGTAGAACACGGTGTTGGCCGAAATGCCACCGAAGGCGCTGCCGTTGTTGTTGGCGGCCGAAGAGAAGGCGTAGAGGATCTCGCTGAAGCCGTGCGCGCCCGGGTTCGCCACGGCGATCTTGCCGGCGGCCACCGAGACTGCAACCGCGGTGCCGATCAGCACGACGAACGGGGTCGTGAGGATGAAGACCGAGGCCAGTTTCATCTCGAGCGCCTCGATCTTCTTGCCGATGTACTCCGGCGTCCGGCCGATCATCAGTCCGGCGATGAACACGCCCAGGATGGCGAACATCAGCACGCTATACAGGCCGGTGCCGACCCCACCCGGGGCCAGCTCGCCGAGCTCGATCAGGAACAGCGGCACGAAGCCGCCGAGCGGCATCATGGAATCGTGCATCGAGTTGACGGCGCCGCAGGAGGTCGCGGTGGTCACCGCCGCGAACAGCGAGGAGGCGGCAATGCCGAAGCGCGTCTCCTTGCCCTCCATGTTGCCGCCCGACTGCGTCGCGCTCGCGAGCTGGTCGATCCCCTGCCGGGCGATGAGCGGATTGCCGTGCTGCTCGATCTGGAACGCCAGCACGATCATCGGCACGAGCAGCACCAGCATGGCCGCGAGGATCACCCAGCCCTGGCGCGTATCGCCGACCATCCGGCCAAAGGTGTAGGTGAGCGCGAATGGAATGGCGAGAATCGCCAGCATCTCCAGCAGGTTGGTCAGCGGCGAGGGATTCTCATACGGGTGCGCCGAATTCGCATTCAGGAACCCGCCGCCGTTGGTGCCGAGCTCCTTGATGGACTCCTGGGAAGCGATCGGCCCCATCGGCAGGGTCTGCGTCTGCGTGCTCGCCGCTTCGGTGACGGCATTGCCGGCGGCGTCCTTGATTGGGTTGCCGGCGGCGTCGGTCTTCGGATTCTGGTAGGACACCCGCTCGAGCGTCGTGACATCCTTGTAGCCATCGAAGTTCTGGATCACCCCCTGGCTGACCAGCACCAGCGCGAATACCACCGAGAGCGGCAGGAGGATGTACAGCGTCGAGCGCGTGATGTCGACCCAGAAGTTGCCGATGGTGCTGACCGTGTGGCGCGCGAATCCGCGCACCAGGGCGATGGCCACGACGATGCCGGTCGCGGCGGACATGAAGTTCTGCACCGCGAGGCCGGCCATCTGCACCAGGTAGCCCATCGTCGACTCGCCCGAGTAGCCCTGCCAGTTCGTATTGGTGATGAAACTGACGGCCGTGTTGAACGAGGAGTCCGGACTGACCGCCGCGAACTTCTGCGGGTTCAGGGGCAGCCAGAGCTGCGCTCGTTGCAGGGCATAGACGATGAGGGCCCCGAGCACGTTGAACAGCAGCAGGGCGATCGCGTAGTGCTTCCAGCCCATCTGCCCGGCCGGATCGATGCCGCACAGGCGGTAGAGCAAGCCTTCAAACCGGCCGCCGATGCGCACCGCAAAGTTGGGCCGGCCCTCCATGACATCGGCCATGTAGCTGCCCAGCGGCTTGACGCACAGCACGACCAGGCCGAGGAAGACCAACAGCATCAGGTAGAACGTGGTGTCCGCGTTCATCAGAAGCGCTCCGCCCTGAGCAGGGCATACAGCAGGTAGCCGAACAGAAACAGCGCGAGCAGGCCTGCGAGCCAGTAGATGGCGCTCACGAGGACTTCCCCAGCCGGTCGAGCGCCCAGATCAGGCCGTGAGTGAGCACATACAGACCCGCGAGGATCAGCAGGAACAGGGCATCCATGGCCGCAACCTCCTATGGCGATGCCTTGCCAGCGTACCGCCTGGGGTGTGAAGGAGCTGTGCAAAAAACGGCTCCCCGCTGGGAGAGCGCACGGCTCGATGGGCAGTTGCAAGCGCCGCCCAATGACGTAGGCTTCCACGCCATGCTAGTAGAGCGCATCTGGGCGGCCAACGAGCTGCGTAATTACCACTATCTCGTGGCCTGCGCCGAGACCGGCGAGGCGCTCGTCGTCGACCCGCTCGATTGGCAGGCCTGCCTGCGCCGGGCCACCGAACGCGGCTGGAGCATTACCCAGATCCTCAACACGCACGAGCATCTCGATCACACCGCCGGCAATGCCGCGCTCGTCGCGGCCACGGGTGCCAAGGTGCTGGCGCACGCCGCCGCCGCCGCGCGCATCGGCGGAGTCGATCGCGGACTCGCCGCCGGCGATGTGATCCGGGTGGGCCGCACGGTGGAGCTCGAGAGCCTCGACACGCCGGGCCACACCATGAGCCACGTCTGCCTGCTCGCGCACGCGGATGGCCCGGCGCTGTTCTCGGGCGACACGCTGTTCAACGCCGGCGTGGGCAACTGCCGCAACGGTGGCGACCCGGAGCGCCTGTTCGAGACCTGCGCGCTCCAGCTCGCGCGGCTGCCGGTGAGCACGCGCATCTATCCCGGGCACGACTACCTGGTGAACAACCTGCGCTTCACGCGCCACGTCGAGCCCGGCAATGCGGCCGCGGCGGACTGGCTGCAGCGCTCCGAGGCGGAGACGGCCGAGGAGCGGCCGGTGCTGACGCTGGCCGAGGAACTCAGCGTCAATGGCTTCTTCAGGCTCCTCGAGCCGGGCCTGATCGAGGGCCTGCGAGCGCTGGTGCCGGGCCTCGCCCCGCGGCCAACGCCGCGCGAGGTGTTCCTCGCCCTGCGCGAGCTGCGAAATCACTGGTAATGGCGGCGATTGAGAGCGCCGGAGCGAGGCGGCGCGGGGTAGAATTCGCCCCTGCCATGAGCCTCGATCCGACCGACGTTTCCCCCATCCTTGCACCCCTGAACGATGCCCAGCGTGCCGCCGTCACCGCGCCGCTCGGCGCGACGCTGGTGCTGGCCGGCGCCGGGAGCGGCAAGACCCGCGTGCTCATCCATCGCATCGCCTGGCTGATCCAGGCCGAGGGCGCCACGCCGCACGGGATCCTGGCGGTCACCTTCACCAACAAGGCCGCCGCCGAGATGCGCGGGCGCGTCGAGGCGCTGCTGGGCAGTTCCGGCGGCGCCCTGTGGCTCGGCACCTTTCACGGGCTCGCGCACCGCCTGTTGCGGCTCCACTGGCGCGAGGCCGGGCTCCCGCAGAGCTTCCAGATCCTCGACAGCGAGGACCAGCTGCGGCTGGTCAGGAAGACGATCCGCGCCCTGGAATTCGACGAGGCGCGCTTCGTGCCGCGCGAGGTGCAGTACTTCATCAACCAGCACAAGGACGAGGGCCGCCGCCCGCAGCATCTCCAGGCCGGCGGCGATCCGACCGAGCGGAGCCTGATCCGCCTCTACACCGAGTACGAGCAGCTGTGCGCGCGCTCCGGCGCGGTCGACTTCGCCGAGCTGCTGCTGCGCGCCTTCGAGCTGTGGCGCGATAACGCCTCGCTCCTGCAGCACTACCGCAACCGCTTCCGCCACGTGCTGGTCGATGAGTTCCAGGACACCAATGCGATCCAGTACGCCTGGGTGCGGCTCCTGGTCGGCGCCACGGGCTGCCCCTTCGTGGTCGGCGATGACGACCAGTCGATCTATCGCTGGCGCGGCGCGCGGGTCGAGAACCTGCAGAAGTTCCGCAGCGACTTCCCGCAGGCGCAGCTCTACAAGCTCGAGCAGAACTACCGCTCCAGCGCGGCGATCCTCGCGGCCGCCAACGCCCTGATCGCCAACAATTCCGCGCGGCTGGGCAAGAAGCTGTGGACCAGCGGCGCGCTGGGCACGCCGGTGCAGCTGTACTGCGCCTACAATGAGCGTGACGAGGCCGACTTCGTAATCGGGCGCATCCAGCAGTGGCTGGGCGAGGGCGGCCGGCGCAGCGAATGCGCCATCCTCTACCGCTCCAACGCCCAGTCGCGGGTGTTCGAGGAAGCGCTCATCCAGGCGCGGCTCCCCTACCGCGTCTATGGCGGACTGCGCTTCTTCGAGCGCTCGGAAATCAAGGACGCACTCGCCTACCTGCGGCTCATCGCCAATCACGATGACGACGCGTCCTTCGACCGCATCGTCAACCTGCCGGTGCGCGGCATCGGCGCGCGCACGCTCGAGGCCCTGCGTGAGACGGCACGCGCCCAGGGCCAGTCGCTGTGGCACGCGGCCGGCGCGGTGCAGGCCGAGCCCAGCAACGCGCGCGGCTCGGCCGCGCTGCACCAGTTCCTGGCGCTGATCGAGCGCCTCGGTGGCGAGATCGGGGGCTTGCCGCTTCATGAGCAGGTCGATCACGTGATCAGCCAGAGCGGCCTGATCGAGCACCATCGCAAGAACAAGGCCGTGCGCGGCGAGGCGCGCGTCGAGAACCTGGAGGAGCTGGTGAGCGCCGCGCGCGGCTACGAGCCGGAAAGCAGCGAACTGCCGCCCCTGCAGAGCTTCCTGGCGCACGCGGTGCTGGAGTCGGGGGAGACCCAGGGGAGCGAATGGGAGGACTGCGTGCAGATGATGACCCTGCACAGCGCCAAGGGACTGGAGTTCCCCGTGGTGTTCCTGGCCGGCATGGAGGATGGCCTCTTCCC
The DNA here is from genome assembly GCA_025350345.1 of Gammaproteobacteria bacterium. Lineage (GTDB taxonomy): Bacteria > Pseudomonadota > Gammaproteobacteria > Steroidobacterales > Steroidobacteraceae > FEN-1191. The sequence goes on along the minus strand of JANXYA010000235.1, from coordinate 6,187 downwards.
GCACCAGCGTTCCAGCAACGAGCTGGCCAGCCTCGAGGAAGAGCGGCGCCTGTGTTATGTCGGGATCACCCGCGCCATGCGCCAGTTGTACCTCAGCTACGCCGAGCAGCGCCGCCTGCACGGGGTCGACAGCTACAACACGGCCTCGCGCTTCATCCAGGAGATCCCGCCCGCGCTGCTCGAGGAGCTGCGCCCGCGCATCCAGCTCGCGCGCCCGGCCGCGACGGAGGGCACGATGCACCATGGTCCACGCCACGGCCGGATTGCCGAAACGGACAGCGGCGCTGGCGGCGTGCGCCTCGGCACCCGCGTGCGGCACGGCAAGTTCGGCGAGGGCATCGTGCTCAATGTCGAGGGCCAGGGACCGCACGCGCGCGTCCACGTCAATTTCGAGCAACTCGGCGCGAAGTGGCTGATGCTCAGCCTCGCGCGGCTGGAACTCATGTAGCAGGTGGGGCGATGAAGATCCTGATACTCGGCGCCGGCCAGGTCGGCCGCACCGCCGCTTACAACCTGGCGCTCGAACCGGCCAACGAAGTCACGGTGGTCGACACCGACGAGCAGGTGCTGCGCGACTTGCAGGACCGCATCGATATCCGCGTGGTGGCAGGCCACGCTTCCCACCCCTCGGTGCTCGAATCCGCCGGCATCGCCGATACCGACATCCTTATCGCGCTGACGATCAGCGACGAGGTGAACATCGTCGCCTGCCAGATCGCGCACACGCTGTACCGCACGCCGACCCGCATCGCGCGCATCCGCGCCGCCGAATACACCGCGCGCCCCGGCCTGTTCGTCGAGGGCGCCCTGGCGGTGGACGTGTGGATCAGCCCGGAAGAGCTGGTCACCGACTACATCATCCACCTGCTCTCCAACCCGGGCGCGCTGCAGGTCGTCGATTTCGCCGACGGCCGGGTGCAGCTCGTCGGCGTGCGCGCGCGGCCCGAGGGGAGCCTGGTAGGCAAGCCGCTGCGGATCCTGCGCGAGCATCTGCCCGGGACCGATGCCCGTGTCGCCGCGATCTACCGCGAGGAGCGGCTGATCGCCGCGGACGGCGACACGGTGATCGCGGAGAATGACGAGATCTTCTTCGTGGCCGCGCGCGACGACCTGGCGAAGATGCTGGCCGAGCTGCGGCGCCGGGAACCCGCCGTGCGCAAGCTCGTGATCGCCGGGGGCGGCAACATCGGACTGCGCCTGGCGCGCGCCCTGGAGCAGACCCACCAGATCAAGCTGATCGAGCGGGACCCGCGCCGCGCACGCCAGGCTTCCGAGCTGCTGCAGAACGCCATCGTGCTGCAGGGCGACGCGGCCGACGAGGAGCTGCTGATCGAGGAGAACATCGACAGTGCCGACGTGTTCGCCTCGCTCACCAATTCCGACGAGGCCAACGTGATGTCGGCGATGCTCGCCCGGCGCCTGGGCGCGCGCCGCGTCATGGCGCTGATCAACCGCCCGGCCTACGGCGAGCTGATGGAGAGCCGCAACATCGACGTGGTGATCTCCCCGCAGACCATCACGATTGGCTCGCTCCTGGCGCACGTGCGGCGCGGCGACATCGTGCGCGTGCACTCGCTCCGGCGCGGCGCGGCCGAAGCCATCGAGGTGGTGGTGCACGGGACGGCCGAGCGCTCCCGGGTGATCGGCCGGCGCGTAGAGGATGTCGATCTGCCCGGCGGCGCCAGCATCATCGCCATCGCGCGCGGCGAGCAGGTGATCATGGCCCACCACGACACGCTGATCGAGACCGAGGACCACCTGATCGTGTTTCTGTCCGATCGCCGCCACATCGAGGCGGTCGAGCAGCTGTTCCAGGGCGAGAATTGAAGGCCTAGGGCGGATGCGTTCGCTGATCAGCGTCATTCACCTGCTCGGCTCCGTGCTGGCGCTGTTCGCCATGCTGTTCCTGCTGCCCATCGCCACGGCGCTCTACTATCACGAGAGCGCGCTCAGCGCCTTTCTCGCCGGTGCGCTGCTCAGCCTGGTCGCAGGCCTGCTGGTCCGCGCCGCCACGCAGCGTTTCCGTGCCGAGCTCAAGCCGCGCGACGGCTACCTGCTGATCACACTGACCTGGATGGCCCTGGCGACCGTGGCGACCGTGCCGCTGCTGCTGCTGGTGCCGGGCCTGTCCTTCACGCGGGCATTCTTCGAGGCCATGTCGGGGCTGTCGACTACCGGCTCCACGGTGCTGTCCGGGCTTGATTCACTACCGCGGGCGCTGGTGCTGTGGCGGCACTCCTTAAGCTGGCTGGGGGGACTCGGCATAATCGTGATGGCTGTCGCGATCCTGCCGCTGCTCGGGATCGGGGGCATGCAGATGTATCGGGCCGACGCCCCGGGCCCGGTCAAGGACGCCAAGCTCGCGCCGCGCATCATGCAGACGGCACGGCTCCTGTGGTTCGTCTACGTCGGGCTCACGGCCCTGTGCATGCTGGCGCTGCGCGCGGCCGGCATGAACTGGTTCGACGCCATCTGCCACGCCTTCTCGGTGGTCTCCCTCGGCGCGTTTTCCACGCACGATGCCAGCATCGGGTATTTCCACTCGCCCCTGATCGAGACCGTGCTCGCGCTGTTCATGCTGATCGCCGCGGTGAACTTCGCCACCCACTTCCTGGCGCTGCGCAAGGGCGAGCCCGGCACCTATTCGCGCGATCCGGAGGCCAGGTGGATGCTGTTCTGGATCGTCCTGAGCGGCGTCGTCGTGTCGGTCAACGTCTGGCAGGCCGGCGTTTATCCCGATTTCCTGACGACCGCCCGCTACGTCGGCTTCAACCTGGTGTCGATGGCCACCACCTGCGGGCTCGTCAACACCGACTTCGGCCACTGGCCGGTGTTCGCTCCCATGTGGATGCTGTTCCTCGGCTGCCTGTGCGCGAACACCGGCTCGACCGGCGGTGGCATCAAGATGTTCCGCTCGCTGGTGCTGTGCAAGCAATCGCTCCGCGAGATGTTCACGCTGGTGCACCCCCAGGCCGTCGCACCGCTGAAGATCGCCGGCCAGCTCGTGCCCAATCGCGTCGTCTACTCGGTGCTCGCCTTCATCTTCCTGTACTTCATCACCATCGTCGTGCTGACCTTCGCGCTGCTGATCTCCGGGCTCGATTTCCTGTCCTCCGTCACCGCGATCGTCGCCAGCATCAATAACGTCGGGCCGGGCCTCGGTCGCGTCGGGCCCGGCAGCACCTACGGCACGCTCAGCGACTTCCAACTGTGGATGTGCACGGCGGCGATGTTTCTCGGCCGCGTCGAGATCTTCACCGTGCTGATCCTGTTCACGCCGGTGTACTGGCGGAAGTAGCCCCCTCGGATGGCCATCGGCAACTGGGTGAATCAGAGGCGCGACCAGCTGCCCGTGCTGCTCGCGCTGCTCGGGGTCACTTCCCTGGCCTGGGGCTACGTGATCTGGCTCGGCGCGCAAATGACGGGCGCGTCGAGCGCGGCCATGACCGACATGCCGGGCATGCCCATGAGCGACACCCTGGCGCCGTGGACCACGGTCCACTTCCTGTTCATCTTCATGATGTGGGCGGTCATGATGGTCGGGATGATGACGCCCTCGGTCACCCCGATGGTGCTCATGTATGCGCGCATCGTGCACGCCTCCGCGCAACGGCGCGTGGTGCCCGCCGTCTGCTTCGCCTGCGGGTACCTGGTTGCCTGGATCGTGTTTTCCGCCCTCGCCGCGCTCGCGCAATGGGGCCTGGAAGCGCTCGCCCTGCTCACGCCCATGATGGCGAGTGCCAGTCACCGCTTCGGGGGCGCGCTGCTCATCGCCGCCGGTGTCTACCAGTGGCTCCCGGTCAAGAACGCCTGCCTGTCGAACTGCCGCACTCCGCTCCAGTTCTTCCAGCGCCACGGTGGATTCCGGCCGGGCGCAGCGGCGTCATTTCGCCTCGGCTTACTGCACGGCCTGAATTGCGTCGGCTGCTGCTGGGTGCTGATGACGCTGCTGTTTGTCGTGGGCGTCATGAACCTGCTGTGGATCGCGGCGCTGATGGTCTACGTGCTGCTGGAGCGGCTGGTGCGCGGCGGGCGGGTGCTGTCGTGGTGGACCGGCGCGGCGGCCGTAGCGGCCGGCGTCTGGATGTACTGGACTTAGGCCGCGCGCTCGCGCTCTCCCGCCAGGAAACCTCGCCAAACGGAGTGACCAGCATGAAGGAAACGGCACAACCAACTCTCAGGGACGGCGAGTCTTGCGAGGTCGTAGGCGGCACGCATGCGGGCAAATCCGGCACCGTGAGCGACATCCACTCCAGCAAGACTGGCCACGTCACAATCACTGTCCTGCAGAAGAACGGACAGCGATTCAAGACGCTGGCCAGGAATGTCGTGGCGCGGAGAGCTCCTCGTGCCTGACAGGCGCAGCGAGCGCCGGCGCGAGTGCCCGCGGCGCGCATGCGGTGCGCCGGTGGACCCTACTCCCTGAAAGAAATGGTGCCGCTCGGACCCGTCGTAGTCACCACTGGCCATGCAGCAGTGCTTGAAATCTGCGGGTCGAGCCGCACGGACACAGGTCATTGCGGCCGAGCCGTTCGAGCAGCTCCTTGTCACCGCCCACGATGCGATACCCCTTCCTGACTCTCGCCTCGGAAGGGAAGCCCTTGCGACGCTTACTCGTGACCTCGAAAGCACTCGCCGTCGAGGTGTTCGATCCTGATTTTCATGGCACACCTCCGCGTTGTCCCCCGCCCGGGTGGCGGGGGTGCGCATCCTAGTGGCCGTAAAGTCCGGGCGCAAGGCTGCGGGAGGGGCACGCCGGTCGCTCAGCTGTGGATGTAGCTTTCCAGCTGCTCGATGGTCTGCTTCTGCTCGGCCAGCACCGCGCGCACCAGATCGCCGATCGAGAGCATGCCGACCACCCGGCCGGCCTCGACGACCGGCAGGTGCCGGAAGCGGCGGTTGGTCATGATCTCCATGCAGGTGTCGGCGCTCATGCCCGGCTCCACGGTGATCACGTCCTTGGTCATGATCTGGTGCACCGGCGTGTCGCTCGAGGAGCGGCCCAGCAGGATCACCTTGCGCGCATAGTCGCGCTCGGAGATCACGCCGACCAGCTTTTCCCCCGTCATCACGAGCAGGGCCCCGATGCCGTATTCAGCCATCAGGCGCACCGCCTCCAGGACCGGGGCGTCGGGGCCGACGCTGTAGATTGCCCGAGGTTTGCGACCCAGTAATTGCGCGGCGGTAGCCATGGCGCTCTCCTCGACTGTGGTGTCGTTCAGGCCACTTCGACGATCAGCAATGCTCCCTCGACGGACGTGACGCGCACCGGGGTGCCGGTGGGCAGGTCAGGGCCGCGCACTTTCCAGTGCCCATCACCGACCTTGGCCTTGCCGTACCCCTGCACGATCGGCTCGCTCAACACGCAGACCTTGCCGATGTACTGCGCGGCGCGCTGGTTGAGCTGCGGCAGCTCAGAAGTCTCCGGGTGCGTGCGCTTCCAGGTGCGCCACAGCGCCAGCGCCGCCACCGACAGTCCCCCGAACAGCACCAGCTGCAGCTGCCAGGGCATCGGGATCACCAGCAGCAGCGTGCCCACCACGGCCGCGGCCGCGGCAAACCAGATGGCCACGGCGCCGGGCGCCATCGCCTCCACGACGCCGAGCACGGCGGCGGCGATCCACCAGTGCCACCACTGCAGGCCGGAAGCGAATTCGATCATCGAGTCCACACCTGCCCTTAAGCTACCGGGCGATTGGCGGCTGCAGGCGCAGCGCGTCCTTTGCCAGTTCGGCGATGCCGCCGATCGAGGCCAGCAGGCCCGAGGCCTCCACCGGCATGAAGAACACCTTCTGGTTCGGCGAAGTCGCGAAATCCTTCATCGCATCGACGTACTTCAGCGCCACGAAATAGTTGATGGCCTGCACGCTGCCCTTGGCGATGGCGTCGGAGACCACGGCGGTGGCTTTCGCTTCCGCCTCGGCCGAGCGCTCGCGGGCCTCGGCGTTGCGGAACGCCGCTTCGCGCGCGCCCTCGGCCTTGAGGATGGCGGCCTGCTTCTCGCCTTCGGCCTTGAGGATCGCGGCCTGCCGGAAACCCTCGGCGTCGAGGATGTTGGCGCGCTTGTCGCGCTCGGCCTTCATCTGCCGGCCCATCGACTCGATCAGGTCCGCCGGCGGCTGGATGTCCTTGATCTCGATGCGCGTGACCTTGATGCCCCAGGGCATGGTCGCATCATCGACCACGC